>NZ_MUFO01000070.1:0-8211 GCF_001995345.1 Salinivibrio sp. IB872
CCATACTCTTAAGCTATAACCTAGCGATGCACTTATGGCAATGAAAAATATGATTTCAATCAACTGTTTTGACCTCTTTGCTTATAGAGTGGATAGAGCTGGCATCTGATAGAGTTTCTATAAACAAAGAACCTTTTGAGGCTGCTTGATAGCCTCTCAGGTAATCCTCAGCGCTATATCGAAATAGCTTAAATCGTTTAGCATTTCTGCTCTTAGTCCAAGTCTGAGATGTGCCCTTTGATAGTATTTGATAAGCCTTGTCGGCATCTTTTACTGTGGTTGTTTTTGCTACCATTCCGTAGCCCGACAAGGCCAAATCGACACCGTAGTAGGCCATGTTTCCATAGCTTTTAGGATATCCTGCAAATTCGGCGGCACCTTGATAAGCTTCGCGAACCAAGCCAGTCGCATCTTCGTCGCCATCGACAAAGTATTTACCGTTTTCATACATGTTGTTAAACCCATGAGTCACCAATAATGCGCCGATTGAGCATAATGATGCGGCAGAGTAAATGCATATTGCTCCACCTGCGGCAACTTGCATGGCACCAGCAATAGTACCGATTCCTTTTGACGCAATTAATGAAGACTGCTCCATTAAGCTGGACTGCTCTCTTTTCATTTCGGTAAGAGCTTGCTCTTTGGTTTTCTTGCCCCGCTCAACGTCATTAACCAAGCACTGTTCAAACCGATCGATCTCTCTGACGAATTGATTCTTCAAAACCCCACTTCGAATGTGACGATTAGCAAGGCTTGTAGCTTGCATTGTCAGGCCTTTTCCAGCTTTTCTTACAACGGCAGTGTCGTAAGGTGAGGGCTTAGATCTTACTCCCATCGTTCGTAGCCTTGGGTACCAGTAATATTATGCTTCCATACGATATCTTTGTACCGAAGAGCAATATCCTCGGACATGTCCTCATCGCCGGACATAAGGACATGAGGCTGGTTAAACGACAGGTGTGCGATGACAGCATCAACTAATTCAATGGTATAGTAATTTTCGTTGTGGCCTTTATCATTGGTTCTGTAAAACTTTATCTCACACTGAATCTTCTCTTGTTTTGAAAAAGCAAGGCCAAGAAGAGGGGAAGCCTTGTCGATCGGCTTTGTGATGGTTAAAGCGCTGAGAGTCTTTCTGACTTGGTCCGCTTCTTTTTCTAGCGAGTAGTTGCAAGCTAAAACGGTTGCTTCGTCCATGTGTGAAATCTGCGCTTTTCGCCCAATAGAGTCATCGGTATTGCAACCTTGAGAGATACAGCCTTGTGTTTCTCCAATCATCTTTATGTATGCGGTATGGGCCACGTTTTACTCCTAGCTTGGCTATTTATCAGCCGAATATATCAACTTTGATTGGCCAGAAATAAAGGCAAAGGGTTTTCTGGAATCAACCTCTCATCTGAATGGGAGATGTAAAGGTATCGTAAAGTCATGTATTAAGTTAGATCATGTCGAACTTTCTGATTTTGGTGGGTATTTCGGCGACAATATTTACTTAACAAATGGAGAAGAGATAAAGCCTGTTAAAGGTTATGATGAAAAGGGCCTGTAACCTGCCAAAACAGCCGATCACAGGCCTTCGATCGATTACTGCTTTTTCAGGTGATACATCTCAGCAAGATCACCTTCGATGGTTTCGCCATTCATGTCTTGCATGATCACCTGGTTTTCCGCCACAAAGAAGTGGTTAGGGCTGTCAGTCAGGCCTTCAAGGATCACGACACTGCCTGTTTCATCCCACTTGAAGGTGCCCGATTCTTTAAAAGCTTCTCCCTGTTTACCCAAGTAAGTTTTGCTAAGAATGTAGGTATTGTCTTGGTTAAGCGTCAGTGTGGTATCAATACCTTCACAATCTGCACAGGGGACGACACCTTGATACGTGCCATTCCAATCCAGTGATAGTTTTGCATTGTGGTGATCAACCATCTCGTTGACAGCATCGCCTGCTGCATCAACCGCATTCTCGGCGCTATCCATCGCTTGTTCTGCGCCAGCTTGTACATTTTCTACTGCGCTTTCAACTTGCGTCTCAGTTGCTGGTTTGTCATTGGCTTGTTGCTCACAGCCCACTAAAACAGCGACAAGAGCGAGTGGTGCTAGTACAAATGCCTTTTTCATGATGACCTCTTTTGCATGTTAGATGCATGATTACTTTAAACGTGATGAGGGCGTTGCCCTTAATGGATGTACTCATTGTAGCGGCAGACAGGAGGGGGGTGTCATTGTTAAGCTAGGCTTAAGTCAATGTTATTCGATGAAAGTAAAGAAATCGTCAACTGATCAAAACTGGGATTTACTTCGTTAGTAACAAGGTTGCCGAATAGCAAAGCAGTCAATGAACGCGTCAAACAACAAGGAGCGATGATGCAACAACACAAAATTTTGATGGTGCTGACATCTCACGATGCCATGGGCGAGACGGGACACAAGACAGGCTTTTGGCTTGAAGAGTTCACCACCCCTTATTACGCGTTTAAAGATGCAGGGGCAACCGTTGTGGTTGCGAGCCCTAAAGGGGGAACGGCACCGATTGACCCAAACAGCGAAGCGGAAGATGCGCAATCAGACTCCACTCGACGCTTTGATGGCGATGCTGAGCTGCAAGATATGATTAATAACACCGTTAAGCTGAGCGATGTGAATGCGTACGAGTACGACGCGATTTTCTATCCCGGTGGTCATGGCCCATTGTGGGACTTAGCGGAAGATTCGACCTCCCGTCAGCTGATTGAGACTTTCTACTATCAGGGCAAACCCGTTGGTGCGGTATGCCATGGCCCAGCAGTGTTCCGCCATACACGTTCAGATCGTGACGAGCCACTGGTGAAAGGCAAACGGGTTACTGGTTTTACCAATAGCGAAGAAGCTGCCGTTGGCTTAACCGAGGTAGTCCCCTTTTTGGTCGAAGATATGCTCAAAGAAAACGGCGGTCTTTATGAAAAAGCGGATGACTTTACCTCGTATGTGGTTACTGATGGCAACTTGGTCACCGGGCAGAACCCAGTCTCGTCTGAAGCGTGTGTTAACGCGGTATTGGCGTTGTTAAAGTAAGTTATCTCATACTTTCCTGATGAAAGCGCCGAATTGTCGGCGCTTTTTTTTGGCTTTTATAAAGATGATGCGGTTTAATGCAGGCATTGACGCAAAAGCTAAGAGAACCAGCATGCAAATATGGGTAGATGCGGACGCTTGTCCGGTCGCGATGCGCGAGATGATTGTGCGCGCGGCGCACCGAACACAGATTCAAGCCACCTTTGTAGCCAACCAATTTATTCGTTTGCCGCCGTCGCCCTATGCCAGCGCACGTCAGGTAGAAAAGGGCTTTGATGTGGCGGACAACCAAATTGTTGCCGAGGCAGAGGCGGGCGATTTGGTGATCACCCAAGACATTCCGCTGGCGGATGAAGTGATAGAAAAGGGCGTGACGGTGATTAACACCCGCGGCGAATTGCTGACCAAAGAAAACATCCGTGCTCGACTTAATATCCGTGATTTTATGGAAACCATGCGCAGTAGCGGTGTGCACACCGGCGGGCCTGCTCCGCTTGGTCCGCAGCAAAAACAAGCCTTTGCCAACCAGCTTGATAAATGGCTGGTTAAAGCTCAGCGTTATCATGCCGCGCAAGCAAAATCGTCTGATTAAGCCGGCCCGCTTTTTCTCTCATCACTCAATTTTTTCTGCTGGCTAAATAGCAACCGGYGCCCACTCGCTATCTGCGAAGTGGGCAATCAGCGCATCTAGCAATGCACGCACCGCCGGTGGTTGATTGCGACGTGACGGGTACAAGGCGTAGATATCCATCGCTTTGGGTTGCCAATCGGGGAGCACCACTTCCAGCTGACCTCGCGCAATGGCACTATGCGCCAAATACACTGGCTGCATGCTCACGCCCATGCCCTGAATGGCGGCACTGAGTAAGGTGGTCGCCTCGTTAGCAGACAGCTTACCTTGCACCTCAACTGCGGCGTGTTCCTCACCTTTGTCTAAATGCCAAATTGGCCGATCAAATTGTTTGTAACTGAGACAGCTATGCGCGGAGAGATCCTCCGGTGAGTGGATTGGTGTATGGGCGGCTAAATAATCCGGTGCCGCAACCAATACGGAATCACACGCGGCGATCGGACGACCAATTAGGGAAGGGTCGGGGTTGGACGCAATGCGGATGGCAATATCAACCCGTTCCGCAATCAAATCGACCGCTTTATCCTGCACCTCAATATCCACATCGACCCCGGGATGAGCGGCCATAAATGGCTTTACCGCGGGGATCAGTTGCGCAAAGCCGAACGACATACTGGTCGCCACCCGTACTTTGCCGGTCAAGCCCGTCTCTTGCTGCCATTGCTGTGTCAGGGCATTGGCTTGCTCAACCCATTGTTCCAGTTGTGGCAAGCTTTGCTCGCCGGCGGAGGTTAACGATACTTTGCGCGTGGTGCGCTGCAATAAGCGTACGCCTAACCAGTCTTCCAGCGCTTCCACATGGCGAGTCACCATGGGGCGCGACATCTCGAGACGCTCGGCAGTGGCGGTAAAACTTTGTGTAAGGGCGACATCAATCAATACGCGGGCGGCAGTCAGTGTGTCCATGTCAATCTCATCTATGCTTAAGAGCTAGCCGTTCGTAACACGGTACGATCAGTCTATGTGCTCGAATTATGAAATAATGATGTAAATTATTAGCTATATATCTGAACAAGTCGAGCCCGTAAACTGCACAGCATCTCAACACCGAATACAAAACAACGGAGCACGACGATGAAATTGATAAAAACCCTAGCCGCCTCTTTATTACTGACCGGCAGCGCGATGGCAGCAAATAATGCTGAACCCTTGAACCTAGACGTGTATAACGCGGATGGTAACAGCTTCCACGTAAACTCAACCTTGGTGTATGGCGAAACCGAAGCCATGGTGGTTGATACGGGCTTTACTAAAGCAGACGCGCTGCGTATTGCCGCTAAAGTGCTGGACTCTGGTAAAGCGCTGACCACCATCTTTATTACCCAAGCCGACCCAGATTACTACTTTGGTGCGGAAGTGCTGCACGGCATGTTCCCTGATGCCAAGGTGATCACCACACCGGCAGTACGTGCCACGATTGCAGAAAAATTGGACGGAAAAATGGCATTTTGGGCCCCAAAAATGGGTGACAATGCCCCGCAAAACCCTGTGGTGCCAGCTGCTTATACCCGTTCATCACTGACACTGGATGGCCGTAAAATTGAAATTCGCGGCGCGAAAGGCGAGTTAGCGCACCGTCCGTATCTTTGGATCCCAGCCAACAAAGCGATCCTCGGTAACGTCGCTGTGTATGGCAATGTTCACCTTTGGATGGCAGACGCACAATCTGACCAAGCACGTGAAGGTTGGGCCGCACAACTAGAAGAAATGGCAGCACTGAAGCCTAAAGTCGTGATCCCAGGCCATATGAAAGCAGGCACGGCACTAAACGCTGATACCATTACCTTTGCCCAGCAGTATTTGCAAGACTTTGCCGAGGCGAAAGCCAACAGCAAAGACAGTGCTGAACTGATTAAAACCATGCAAGCGAAATATCCAAAAGCGGGTTTGCCGATGGCTTTGGAAATTGGTGCCAAAGTACATATGGGAGAGATGGAATGGTAAACGTCCACTACATTTTTGACCCAATGTGTGGCTGGTGCTTCGGCGCCGCCACCTTGATTGAAAGCCTGAGCAACAACCCTGAGATTAACTTGCAGCTTCATCCGGGTGGTATGCGTGAGCGTGCGCCGATTGAAGACAGCTTTCGTCAACACATTTTGGCGGCAGATAAAACCATTGCCGATCAAACCGGACAGACATTTGGTCAAGCCTATCTTGACCGCGTAGCAAGCGATCAGCCGGTAATTTTGGACTCTTTTATGACCGCGCAAGCTATTCTCGCTGCTCAGCAGCTTGATGGTAAGGGTGCAGAGATGCTGAAACGTATCCAGCGGGGCCATTATCAGCAAGGTCGCTCCGTCTATGACGCTGACACGCTCGCAGAACTTGCCAGCGAGATGGGGACAGAGGCAGAGGCTTGGCAACAGGCGATGAATCGCGCCGAAAATGACGTGATGCCCGCGGTGAATCAAACCCGTCAATTGATGGCAGCGCATGGCTTACGAGGGTTTCCATCCATGCTGGTGGAGCAAAACGGTCAATGGCAAGTCATTACAGTGAGCCAATACTATCGTCGCCCAGACGCATGGCAGGCGATGTGGCAAACACTGACTGAGGCATAAAGCAAACAAAACGGCGAGCATGAAGCTCGCCGTTTGTGACTTAAGGGAGAGAGTTAGAGGCTAGCGCCATTCCCACTGACTGCCCTTGATGTCAGCGCCCACTCGCCAACTATTTGCATTCCATTTCAACGCATTATCTAACGCATTTTTTATTTGTCCACCCTCAAATCGCCATGTTTGGCTCGGGGTGTCAGCGCACGATTCCATGCTGACTTGTACACCTTGCTGATCCAAGCATAAATCAGGTGCCACTTTACTAATGAGTTTTCCTTCAGGCGTTAATTGCCACTGCTGGTTACTACCATCATGACATTGCCAGCCAAATACGTTTGCGCCGGGATGGTTGCTGCTCGACTCAACGTCGAGGCAATGGTTGTCTTGGGTCACCAGCTGTTGCCACGATATAGCGGGCGTTTGTGCGCCTGCCGATGCATCGAAGAGCGTTGAAACGACAGCAGTCATTGGCTGTGAGTAACGTGATGCGTGGGGTGCCTGACGCTGCCAGCTCGTGGGGACGGGCTGGTCAATACGCCATGAACCTTGTCCATCATAGTAAGATTTAGCAATGGCATTGGGAGTCGGTGTCCACAAGAAATCAGGATGACGGTTCTGGTACCACTCGCCGCCAATGATATCGCCCTGTTTATCCAACTCTAAGTCGTAGTAGTAAGTGACTCGAGAGACGCCATCGAATGTTGGAACATCTTTCTCACGATGAGTAGGGTTGGTTTCAACCATATAGTCGACCACCATTTTCACACCGACTATCGACTGCGTACTTCTCGAACGGTATTTCGCGAACTTATCTTTACTATATTGGGTTAATGGGATCTTAACCTTGTTGGGATCATCCGAAGAGCGGTGAGTTTGTGGGTTAAAATAGGTAAGTTTGTACCCGAGAATCGGCTGGTTCCAAACTTGATAGTCATAGGTCGCGTCCATGATCATGCTGCGCCCCGTGATGCCAATTTGATTTAACACCGCTAAGTGCCAACTGCCTGGGTTGTTGTCGACACAATCAGGCTCAATAATTCGGCCATTTTCATCTTTTTGTGGATTTTTGATATTACAGCGACCACCAATAAACTTGGTGTCAAAAGGCGCTTCCGCCCACAGTAAGGTTCCTAATGACTTAATGTCTGAGGGATAGAACTTTAACATCTCGCCATTCGCGTCCGGCACAGAAACAGATTGTTTGGGGCGAGGCAGCATGTACGCGGCTGCAGCCCAGCCATGACACAGTCCCATCCACTTTTCTACATGCCCTTGTGACTCGAAATAACCTTTTCCAGAATCCCACGACTTTTTGGTTAATGTGTAGTTC
This sequence comes from Salinivibrio sp. IB872, assembly GCF_001995345.1. Taxonomy (NCBI): domain Bacteria; kingdom Pseudomonadati; phylum Pseudomonadota; class Gammaproteobacteria; order Vibrionales; family Vibrionaceae; genus Salinivibrio; species Salinivibrio sp. IB872. The sequence continues at coordinate 7,568 of NZ_MUFO01000070.1, forward strand.
GCGTCGCCCACTAATAAATCATATTTTTCTGCGGGGGAAAGCAAATCACGTTGATGAGCAGGATAAGTATTAACAGGCTTTATAGTATGAGAGAAGTCATAATAACTTTGCCAATTAGAGGCGGAAAGCTCACGGTCTGCATAACGCCATGCTGCGGCACCTGAATATAACGGCCAATAGGTATCTGACCATGGCTGTGTCGTCAGTTTTTTGCTATTCGGTGCTTGCTGGCTTAATAGTGATAAATTACGGATTAAATTACTTCCTGCATCAACCAAGCGAGCGGGGTTATCATTATGCAGGCGTATGTTTGATAAGGGCTCGACAATACGGTCATGAAGATCTAATGGTGGCGGTGTGCCAGCTGCGCGCGCCATAATGTCATCACGTATTCTTGCCCGAAAGCGCTCTACAACATTAGCTTCAGGGGTTTGATAGTTGTCGCCCCCTTTCGGAGGAAGTGCATTCATGACCTTTTGGGGGTCTTGATGGAATTCCGTCATAAAGGTATTTATTTGTTGATCATCCGCGGAAGCGGATAATGGTATAGCGATAGCCAACAATGTGATCATTCTTTTCATTATAATTACTCTACGTTGTTTGTTTTTATGTTTTGTTTGCCGAGTGGAATAGTTCTTTAACGG
>NZ_MUFO01000071.1:0-7929 GCF_001995345.1 Salinivibrio sp. IB872
GGAGTATGAAAAGCCATTCAGTCGAAATGATGAGGTGAGCATGAAACTAGATAGTGTCAACGAATAGCTAGAATTGTCAGCGGTAAGTAAGCCTTTGTTTAATATATGAACATAAAGCAAAATCAGTACATAAACCAACCGCCATATTCTTTCAACCGAAGCTAAAATGTGTAGAATACTGCAGGCATTTTTTCCACCGTGCTAGGCATCATTTTGTCAGCATTGTGAGATCACAAACAAAACGACTCAAAAAACATACAAAATCTGTGATCACCGCGCAGTGGGGAGCGATACCTCCGGGCGGTAGCGTGTCTATTTATCACGGTTAAATCCAATAACTCTCTTTTACAGCTAGGTAACCCAAGGAAAAATCAATGAAAATTGCAGTTGCAGGCACCGGCTATGTGGGCCTTTCTAACGCGATGCTGCTCGCCCAACATTTTGATGTGGTCGCGCTCGATATTAATGAAGAAAAAATAACGCAGCTCAACCAAAAGCAATCCCCTATTGTTGATGCGGAAATCGAAGACTTTCTGGCCAACAAATCACTGCGCTTTACTGCCACCTTAGATAAACACCAAGCCTACCAAGACGCTGATTTTGTTATCATCGCCACGCCAACTGACTACGACCCAGAAACCAACTACTTTAACACCCGCTCTGTCGAGGCGGTGATTCGAGATGTAATGGCCATTAACCCGCAAGCGACTATGGTGATTAAATCGACTGTACCTGTGGGTTATACCAAGCAGATTAAAGAAGAGATGGGAAGCGATAATATCCTTTTCTCTCCTGAGTTCTTGCGTGAAGGCAAAGCCCTTTACGATAACCTGCATCCTTCGCGCATTATTGTGGGCGAGCAAAGTGAGCGCGCTAAAACCTTTGCCAGCCTCTTGCTCGAAGGCGCGCTGAAAAAGGACGTGCCGGTACTCTTTACCGACTCGACCGAAGCGGAAGCCGTTAAGCTGTTCTCTAATACCTACCTTGCTATGCGCGTTGCCTACTTTAACGAGCTTGATAGCTACGCCGAAACCCACGGTTTGAATACTCGCCAAATCATCGAAGGGGTAGGGCTAGACCCACGCATTGGCAACCACTACAACAACCCATCGTTTGGTTATGGTGGTTACTGCCTGCCAAAAGATACCCGCCAACTGCTTGCCAACTACAACGACGTGCCGAACAACTTGATTCAGGCCATTGTAGACGCCAACACCACCCGCAAAGATTTTGTTGCCAACGCCATTTTGCGCCGTGAACCAAAAACGGTGGGCATATACCGGTTGATCATGAAAGCGGGCTCAGACAACTTCCGTGCCTCATCCATACAAGGGATTATGAAGCGCCTTAAGGCCAAAGGCATTGAGGTGATTGTGTACGAGCCAGTCTTAAAAGAAGACACTTTCTTTAACTCAGAAGTCACTCACGATCTTGAAGCGTTTAAACAACGCGCTGATGTGATTGTCGCCAACCGCATGGTTGATGAAATCCGCGATAGTGCCGAAAAAGTCTATACGCGTGATTTGTTTGGGACGGATTAAAAGACCAAAGGTTAAAAATGAAAATACTCGTCACAGGCGGTGCAGGCTTTATTGGCTCTGCCGTTATTCGCCATATTATTCAGCACACTAACGATAGTGTGATTAACCTCGATAAACTGACGTATGCTGGCAACCTGGAATCATTAGCGCCAGTTTCGGAAAGCAATCGCTACGCGTTTGAACAAGTGGATATTTGTAACCGTGCCGAATTAGATCGCGTCTTTGCCGAGCATCAACCTGATGCGGTGATGCATCTAGCGGCTGAATCGCACGTTGACCGCTCAATCGACGGTCCCGCGGCCTTTGTCGAAACCAATATTGTGGGTACCTATACCCTACTAGAAGCGACCCGTGAGTATTGGAGACAGTTGGATGACCGTGCTAAACAAGCGTTTCGTTTCCATCATATCTCCACCGATGAAGTATATGGTGATCTCCCACATCCGGATGATGTTAAACCGGGGGAAGAATCAGCGAATGAACCGCTGCCGATGTTCTTGGAAACGACCCCCTATGCACCTTCAAGCCCTTATTCAGCGTCTAAAGCCTCAAGTGATCATTTGGTTCGTGCTTGGATGCGTACTTACGGACTACCAACCATAGTCACCAATTGTTCCAATAACTATGGTCCCTATCACTTCCCTGAAAAGCTGATCCCACTTGTTATTCTGAATGCCTTAGCAGGTAAAGCCTTACCTATCTATGGTAAAGGCGACCAAATTCGTGATTGGCTCTATGTCGAAGATCATGCTCGAGCGCTATATAAAGTCGTCACGGAAGGCGAAGTCGGTGAAACCTACAACATAGGTGGTCACAATGAAAAGAAAAACGTTGAGGTAGTCGAAGCGATTTGTGCAATTTTAGACACATTAGTCCCGAAAACGACTTCCTACGCTGAGCAAATCACTTACGTGCAAGACCGTCCTGGGCATGATCGTCGTTATGCGATTGACTCAAGTAAAATGCAACAAGCGCTTGGCTGGACACCGGTCGAGACCTTTGAAACCGGCTTGAAAAAAACGGTTCAATGGTATTTAGACAATCAAACTTGGTGTCAAAATGTTCAGAATGGTAGTTACCAAGGTGAACGCTTAGGTGTTGCTTTATCGGAGAGTAAATAATGAAAGGTATTATTCTAGCGGGCGGGTCAGGTACACGCTTATTCCCGATTACGATGGGTGTCTCTAAACAACTGCTACCCGTTTACGATAAACCAATGATCTACTATCCGCTGTCCGTGTTAATGCTAGCGGGTATTCGTGAGATTTTGATTATCACCACCCCTGAAGATCAAGATAGCTTTCAGCGCTTGCTTGGTGATGGTAGTCAATTTGGTATTCAGCTTGAATACGCAGTACAGGAATCACCTGACGGCCTAGCGCAAGCCTTTATCATCGGTGAAGAATTTATTGGCGACTCGTCAGTTTGTTTGGTATTGGGTGACAATATTTTCTGGGGGCAAGATTTCCGAAGTAAGCTATTACAGGCAGTAGAGAATGCACAGACAGGTAAAGGTGCGACTGTATTTGGATATCAGGTCAATGATCCAGAGCGCTTCGGTGTAGTCGAGTTTGATAAAGAAAAACGAGCTATATCAATAGAAGAAAAGCCACAAAATCCCAAAAGCAACTTTGCTGTGACAGGTCTTTACTTTTACGACAATGATGTGGTTGGTTTTGCGAAAGAAGTGCGACCTTCAGAGCGCGGTGAACTTGAAATAACTTGCTTAAATGATATGTACCTTAAGCGCAACAAACTCAATGTTGAGCTGCTGGGGCGTGGATATGCATGGCTTGACACTGGCACCCATGAGAGTCTCCTAGAAGCAGCCCAATTTGTGGAAACCATTGAGAAACGGCAAGGCTATAAAATTGCATGCTTAGAAGAAGTTGCATACAGCCAAAAATGGTTGTCAAAAGACCAAGTAAAATACCGCGCTCAATTACTCGCTAAAAATGGTTATGGTGAATACCTACTGTCATTGTGCAATAAATAAGGAAGTATGATGGCATATTTAACCAACGACGCTCTATTAAATATCGGCTTTAAAGCACTTGGTAACAATGTAAAAATAAGTGATAAAGCAAGCGTTTATGATCCTGAGTTGATTGAAATAGGTGACAACTCAAGAATTGACGACTTCTGTGTTATTTCAGGGAACATCAAAATAGGGAGAAATGTTCACATCACCCCTCAGTGTCTAGTAGCTGGTGGTCGCCCTGGTATAATTATCGAAGACTTTTCAACATTAGCCTATGGTGTAAAAGTTTTCACCCAGTCAGACGACTATTCGGGTGTAACTATGACGAATTCAACCATACCTAGCGCGTTTAAAAATGAAATTGAAGGAAAGGTATATCTAAAAAAGCATACTATTATCGGGGCAAATAGTACTATATTTCCAAATGTGACATTGGATCAAGGAACGTCTGTGGGAGCAAACTCTTTAGTATTAGAGTCAACAGAGGCCTGGTCAATTTATGTTGGAAGTCCTGCGCGTAAAATAAAAAACAGAAGAAAAGAACTACTAAAATTGGAAGAGCAATACTTAAGAGAGGAAGGGTAATGATCCCATTTAATAAGCCATATCAGGCCGGTTCTGAATCAAAGTATATCAGTCAGTCGATATCAAATGGTAATACATCTGGTGATGGGCCCTTCACGAAAAAGTGTCACGAGTTCCTAGAAGAAAAATATGGATTTAAGAAATGTTTGCTGACAACATCTTGCACTGATGCATTAGAGATGACCGCTATTCTTCTAAATATCCAGCCCGGAGATGAAGTAATTGCACCTTCGTACACTTTTGTATCTACTGTAAATGCATTTGCACTACGTGGGGCAAAGATTGTGTTTGCAGATAGCTGTTCGGATCATCCTAATATCGATCCTAATCATATAGCTGAATTAATAACGCCCAAAACAAAAGCAATTGTGGTTGTACACTATGCAGGTATTGCTTGTGATATGGATAAAATCATGCAGTTAAGCGAGCAATATAGTGTTCCAGTCATTGAAGACGCTGCACAAGCAATCGATAGTTATTACAAAGGTAGGCCTCTAGGCAGTATTGGAACCTTCGGAACCTTTTCGTTTCATGCAACCAAAAACATCATCGCTGGTGAGGGAGGTTTGCTTGCTATAAATGATGAGAAATATATTCATCGCGCTGAAATTATTCGTGAAAAAGGAACCAATCGATCGTCCTTCTTCCGAGGCGAAGTTGCCAAATATGGTTGGGTAGACATCGGGTCATCATTTTTGCCATCTGATATTATTGCAGCATATCTTTATGCTCAGCTAGAAAATATCGACGATATACAATCGAGACGTAAAGCAATTTGGCAGCGTTATTATGATAATTTAAATGAAGTGTTAATTAATACAGGCATTGAGCTACCAACAATTACTGAAAATTCAACTAATAATGCACACATGTTTTATTTAGTGTGTGAAAGTTTGGAACAACGAACCGCGTTGATAAAGATGTTGAAAGATAATGATATAAATGCGGTTTTTCACTATTTATCATTGCACAAAAGTGAATATTATCAATCTCGATACAACGGGAATGATTTGCCGAATTCTGACAAGTTTACGGACACCCTAGTTAGGCTACCGTTATTTTATGACTTGACAGATGAGCAGGTTGATTATATTTGCAATATAATTACAGATTTTGTAAAAAAATTAAGCCTATAGCTGTAGCAATCAATATTATAAAGAGCTTAATCATTTGAACATTAAAAAAATCGTACAGTTCTCAATTGGCCCCATAGGGGCCGCTGCGTTAAGTTTAGTTACACTTCCTTTTGTAGCGTGGTTTTTTAGCGTAGAGGATGTAGGCCGGTTGACCATGTTGCAAGTCACTCTAGGGCTCTCAGTATCCCTATTTAGCTTAGCAATGCATCAAGCCTACGTACGCGAGTATCATGAAGAGGATGACAAACCCTCTTTATTTAAACATGCAGTACTGCCCGGCCTAGCTGTTTTAACCTTAGCACTGTTAATTATAAGTATTTTACCATGGTCAATTTCCAAATTATTATTTGATATCGATTCAACTTTACTCACTTGGTTACTAATTCTTGGTGTATATTGCAGCTATTTGATTAACTTTTTCGCACATGTTGTAAGGATGGAAGAACGTGGCTTAGTGTTCTCTGCTACTCAAGTTTTTCCTAAACTATTCTTGCTTTTTTTTATTTGCTTTATATTTTTGCTCAATTTAGATGCGGATTTTCAAACTCTTATGCTAATGAATATACTTGCCGTTGGATGCTCGGTAAGTATTTTTGCGTGGTGGACAAGAACAACATGGTTGCCCGCTATATTAAAACCGCTTGATCGTGAACTTTTGCATCGAATGTTAACCTTTAGTCTACCGCTTGTTGCTGGTGGTATTGCGTACTGGGGCTTAACAACCATGGATCGTTTCTTTTTACGTAGTTTTTCAGGGTTTGAGGAACTTGGAGTCTATGCGTTATCAGTATCACTCGCTGGAGCCGTATCAGTTATTTCGACAATATTCTCAAATCTCTGGCATCCGACACTGTATAAATGGGTAAAAAATGGTGTTGACAAAACCAAGGTATTAAACGTCATTGAGTGTATGCTACTTGCAGTCTGTTTAATCTGGACGCTAGTTGGAATGTTTTCTTTTGTTTTGGTTTATTTTTTACCGCCAGAATATTCAGCTATTGAATACTTAATCGTTGCTTGTGTTGCTATGCCACTATTTAAAATGTTGGCAGAAACAACAGGTGTTGGTATTGGTATTACGCGTAGATCGTCATTTTCTATGCTTGCATCAATATGCGCTTTTATCGTTAATGCAATTTTGAACTACCTTTTAATACCTGATTTAGGGGCTTCTGGTGCAGCAATTGCGACATTGTTAGCTTTTTTTGCCTACTTCGTTGTCAGAACAGAGGCGACTGCTAAGCTTTGGTGGGGATTTCCAAGGTTTAAGATATATAGTGTAACTATATCCTATATACTATTTACTACATTGGTAGTAGTTAATGAAGATACTTTCCAATACTCAGCTATAGCTTGGCTGTTGCTACTGTTATCGACTATGTTTTTTTTCTCAAAAACAGCGATTTTGTTAGTTCTTGAACTCAAAGAAATTATTAAAGGCTCGTGACATGCTATTCATTTATGGTGCGCTGCCAATAGGTGGCATTGAAACGTTCTTCGTACGAATGGCAAAAGAACGATTTAAGAAGAACCTACCTACATCTATTTTATTATTATCCAAGCCAGAACAAAGCAATAAAGAATTGCTTATGGAAATGAAAAAGTACGCAAATGTATTTTTTCCTGAAGACTTCTTTCATGGTCCGTTGCTGTTGTGCCGCCGCTTTCCACTACTTTTCCCATTAAAACAAAAAGTAGTTTTAGATAAGCTAGAAAAAATTGATCAAATTCATGTTTTTGATGGGATGCATGCATTACTTGGCAACAGACTTTCTAAAAAGTTAAAAAGAAAGCTACCCATTACCATTGGGTTTTATCATTACATAAAGTATTTATGGGGGGAGGGTAAGGTAGCTTGGTATGAAAGATTGAATAGAGAATTTATATTTAAATATCTTCCTGAACAGTCATTACTTTTCTTTTCTGAAGGCACTCGTGAACTTTACATTAAGCATAAAAATAAAACGTTTGATAAGTCTAATACATTCAGGTTAGGTGTCATAGATAAAAAGCAAGTAGAACTTACGGGTGGTTTGACAAAGCCAATTAAAATTGCAGNAGTCATTGATAGGTTGATTAAAAAAGGTATTGATGTTCAATTCGATATATATGGTGACGGACCACTAAAAACTTATATACAAAATAAAATAAATCAAGCTAATTTACAGGATAAGATAATCTTGAAAGGTAGCTTAGACTATTCAACGTTTGATGAAACAATAAGTACTTATGACTTGTTTATTGGTAGTGGTACGGCAATCATTCAGGCGTCATCTCTAGGTGTCCCTTGCATCGTAGGTGTAGAGAATATGATGGAACCTAAAACTTACGGTTATTTCTGTAATGTATGGCAATATGAATATAACTTAAAAGGACTAGATTTACCGCTTCTCAATGTTGAAGATATGATATATGATTTTGTGTATATAACAGAAAACGATAGAAAAAAATTAAAAGATAGTCATGTTAAATGTATTGATTCTTTCACAAATGAAAGGTGCCAAGAGTCAATGGATATGTTGAACAACATTGACATGCCAGCAGGTGAGTTTGAATTTAATCCTTGGGTTTATGAACTTTCTCGAGTGTTTGATAAACTGAATATGCGGTTTAACAGTAAACATCCCAGAAGAACTCAGTTTGAAGAATTTAGAAGCCTGAATGAAAAATAATACTGTATTTTCTA
>NZ_MUFO01000072.1:0-7179 GCF_001995345.1 Salinivibrio sp. IB872
CAGTTACTTTGCTGTTTAGGAGAGCAATTGATGTTTTTTAATGATCTGGTGTATGCGTTGTCTGCTAAGCCCAAGCGTTCTGGCGATATCACTTAGGTTAGTTTTGTTATTCGTGGCTAGTTGTTGTGTTAACAGGTCTTTGATCTGCTGGTGTTGTTTTAGATTCGCTCCATATCCAACGCTCGGGCCACGTCTAGTTTCAATGCTATTGATTCGTTCTACACACTCAAAGCGATGCAAGATCCCAATCAATGTGGTCCAAGTATTCAACTCRTTGAAAAGCGTCAGGCACTCTTTTTCGTTCCAAGCATTTGGCTCCGTAGGATCTAAACATCTCACAATCGCGATACACCACGAGGGCCAGTTTCTAAAATCATCTGGTTTGATTTGTTTTATTTTTTTATAGCTAGCTGGATAAGTCACTTTGCATGTCTGAACAATGTTCTTTGATAGTGTGATCCAGTCCCCTGACATAGCGCTATCTTTACAGTGACGTAGAAATACTCGTGGATGCGGCGCATAGCCGCTGAACAGATCATACAGTTGTCGTCCTAACTTTTTCTGTTTGTTAGGCTGTGCAAGATACTTTTCGTAAGCAGTGCTGTTCTGGTCGGGCAGGTGTTTCAATGCAGTGATAACTGCGTATTTTTGCTGTTTATAAAGTTTAGTGGACTTAATGGGATGGTGTTTTTCGCAGTAGTAGTGAGATCGGCTGCGTAGACGCCAGCATAGTGCGCAGTAAGGTAGAACACTGTTCCAACGAACCTCTTCCTCTTGATGTTGTGGAGTGAGTGAACGCAGATCCTTTAACCCCCAGAGCACTTGATCTAAATAATCAGTGTGTTGCTGGCTATCAAGCCCGAACCCCCGCAAATCTAGCACCGTTTAAATAAGTTTAATTGTTTTATTTAATCCGCCATAAATTTCTACGATATCTGCAAGCTTGATAGCGTTGGAGCTACGGTGCTTTTGGAGTACAGAATCATGTTGACTGAGTAACGTGTTAAACCATGGTTCGAGAACAATGTTCCGAAAGGCATCGACAGCGTATGAATACCCAGAACGACGTCGCTGAGCAATTTTACAACCTTGAGATTCGGCCTGGTTTTTTAAGTCATTAATTGCTGTTTCTAGCTGTACTCTCAATGCATTGCGTTTTTGATCTAAGCTCATTAGCTATCATGTCAATATGGTTTGTTGCTTATTCTATATTATGAGTCAGGTGATGAGAATCTAAGATGCGACTAAATAATAGAGAAATAAAGGTAATAAAATGTTTGTAAGACAAGAGCAGTTAGCGAAAGAAATCGGGGGTAAGCGTAAGTACTTTGTGGCGTTGGCGTCGGGATGGAAAAATGCCACCCGTTGTTACGCTTAGTTCTAGGGTAGTGGGCTGGCAGAGAAAAGACATTGAGCGATGGCTAGAAGAACAAAAATAGATACAACTTGTTACTGCGAGAACAGTGTTCTCGCTTAACCTTCGTAAATATAAAGTAAGTCATTGTTTGCATGATTAATAACACGAATAAAAAATGCTCTTGCAGGAACCTTGTTCCTGCTTTTGTCTATCTCAGGGAGCTAATTTCTTCTTAAATCTTCATCAGTTGAACGGAGAACGATGTTCTCCGAATGACGAAAGACAGAGTTAGGTGTTATCCGACTCGTGTTTGGGTATCTCAGGCAAAGGCTGATAGCTTTCAAACGCTACTACGAGAACACGGTTCTTGCTCACATCATCAAAAACTAAAGTCTGCTCATTTCATTGATAGATAAAAAGCCCTCTCAGTGCAGAACTCTGTGGTGAAAAATGTGTTACCTATTATCTTTCATAAGTGGGTTTGTCAGAACCAATGGGGTAATGAACGTAAGCTCTGAAACACTTTTGCCCCTTTTCGTGTTAACACGGAGACTGTCCTGTTACCAGACTTGTGTTTCAATAGTGCCTTGTAGTATCGAAAACACTTACCTCAAACTCTAGAGATTTATGTACTATACCACCTACTGGAAGCTTGATGGGTGGTATTGACGTGAACTTATCTCAAATTGATCTGAATTTGCTCTTTGTTTTAAAGCACTTGCTCGAAGAGAAGCATGTATCTAACACCGCTATGGCTTTAAATATGAGCCAGTCTGCGGTAAGTCGAGCACTGCAAAAAATGAGAGTTTTCTTTAATGACGAATTACTGGTGCGCAAGAAATACGGCTATGAACTGACTCCAAAAGCAGAGTCAGTAAGGCAAGACATCAATAATGTGATTACCAGTTTAGAAAAACTTGCCCATAGAGACTCGTTTGATCCGAGCACTGTATCAAGCACCGTTAAGGTTTACGGCCTTCTTCCTCAGATTAATACCTTAATGCCTAAGGTTATCGCTAAGATTCGGCAAGAGGCTCCAAACCTTAAGGTCAGTTTGGACTCAGCACCAAAACGTCATTTTGATGCGTTGGTGGCTGGAGATGTTCATTTCGCACTTTCCTCTCATCAACCGCCAAGCTCTGAGCAAAATATCTATCGAATGGTTGTTGCTAAGCGCACTTTCCGTTTGCTTATGAACCGCTATCATCCACTGGCCGATTTAGAGCTAACTCCAGAGCGTTTGGCCGAATTTGACTTTGGACAAGTCTCTTTGCAGGGTGAGAAGCGATTGTCGTTTGAGCATAAATACCAAGAGCTAGGGTTAGCGAACAAAAAAAAGCGTTTATCAGCACCAGTGCAACTGAATAACTTTAGTTCAGCTCCAAGTATCGCAGCCGAGACTGAGATTATATTTCATCTACCGACACCTTTTGCAGAGGCAGCTTGTCAAGACCCTCGCTTGATCGTTCGAGAAGTACCTGCCGAGCTACAGTTGGACTTTCAAGAAGTCTTCCTATATTGGCACAAACGCTTTAACGATGATCCTATGTGTGAATGGGTACGAGAGATCTTTAAACAGCTCTATGTTGGAACCGATACTTTAGCTTAAATGCTTATATCGGGTAATTCGTGGTTAACTATTCGTATATTGGATAGTGATATTCTCTTTTCTCGATAGTGATTAACTTGTCAGTGATTATGATAATCAGGTTTAATTGATAATAATTATTAAATGCAATTACATTTTAAGCCTATTCAATATGAAGCCTCTTTTCACATACTCTCTATTTTCTACATCAGTTGTTTCTGCTTGTATTACTGTACCTATGGTCGTTGTTGCAAATGACCAGTTACCTGAGACTGGTATCAATACAACAGCAATGGAAACCGTAGTGGTTACAGCCTCTGGTTACGAACAGAATGTCACAGAAGCGCCAGCAACAATAAGTGTTCTCACCCGAGAGCAACTTGAAAATCGCTCATATAAAGATTTGACTGATGCTTTAAGTGATATACCTGGGGTAACCGTTACAGGAGGTGGTGATGGCCAAGATATCTCAATTCGAGGTATGCCTGCTCAATATACGGCCATTCTTGTTGATGGCAGGAAGCAGTCTGGTCGAGAAACTCAAACTAATGGTAGTACGTTTACTGAACAAGACTGGCTTCCCCCGTTGAGTGCAATTGAACGTATTGAAGTTGTACGTGGCCCTATGTCAACCCTTTATGGGTCTGATGCTTTGGGGGGGGTTATTAATATTATTACGCGTAAAAATTATCAAGAGTGGCACGGAAGCTTGCGTGCAGAAACGACGCTTCAAGAAAATTCAAAATCTGGCAATAGCTATCAAGGGCAGCTTTACCTTGCTGGCCCTGTCATTGATGGTCTGTTGAGTACTTCTTTGACTGGACTGTATCAGGAAAGAAAAGAAGATGAAATTGAAGGTGGTTATGCAGGTAAGACACTCGACAACTATCGAGCTTCTTTGTACCTCACACCTACCTCGGATGACACTTTTACTCTGGAGTTCACCAATCACAACCAAGAGCGAGAGACCACTCTAGGTAAATCAGTGGAGCGAGAGTCTCAAGTTGCAGTACGAGAATATGAACGCCAATCTATTGGTTTTAGCCACGACGGAAACTACTCTTGGGGTACAAGTTCTTCATTTATCAGTAATGAAACAGTAAAAAATATCGGTGCAGATAAAGAAGTCGAGAATAGTCAAATTAATACGCAATGGGGTCTGCCTCTTAATGCTCACTACTTAACATTGGGCGCATCTTTCGAGCAAAAGGATCTGACTGATAATAAACTGTCATTGACCTCTAAAAACAAGCAATGGGCAGTATTTGCTGAGGACGAGTGGTATCTCACGGATACATTCGCTCTCACCCTTGGTTTACGTTACGACGACAATGAGATCTTTGACGGGCAATTTAGCCCAAGAGCTTACGGGGTCTGGTCTATTGACCCTAGTTGGACGCTAAAAGGTGGTGTGTCTACGGGTTATCGAGCACCTAGTTTGACACAAATGGACGAAGAGTGGGTTCAAGAGAGCTGTAGAGAACGTTGTTCTATTTACGGTAATCCAGACTTAACAGCAGAAACCTCCATCAATACAGAGATGGGACTGTATTACGTTAATGAGCGAGACCTTTCTGCAAACATTACTTTGTTTTACAGCGACTTCAAAGACAAGATCGAAAGTGAGTTTGTCGATCCGACTTGTACTGATAGTAGAAGTTGCGACCGCACTTACGTCAACATTGATGATGCGATCAGCTATGGTGCAGAAAGTTCCGTATCTAAGGGTATTACAGAGTCAATTACACTAAGTGCGACCTACTCGTATACTCGTAGTGAAAAGAGCACTAATGACGATGATGATAGCTTGCCTCTTGTACAAGCACCTGAACATATCTTCTCACTTAATGGTGATTGGGCAGTGCGTGATGATGTTGCTTCATGGGCCCGTATGAACTATCAAGGCAAAGAGAAAAATAACATTACTAGTGATAGCACAAGAACTTTGGCACCTTCTATTACTTACGTGGATCTCGGTGTGAACTGGCGTGTAACTAAAAATGTGAAGTTAATGGCAGCGGTTTATAACTTGTTCGATGAGCAAACCACAGAGGAAGAGTTTGGCTACATTGAAGATGGCCGACGCTACTGGTTAGCTGCTGAAGCGACTTTCTAATCTACTCACTTTTTTAAGCGAATAACAAAACAATGAATACGAAAATTAAGTCTGCGATGACCTCTCTGCTACTTATGCCCTTTGTCTGTTTGGCTGGGGAGTTCAATGTAGAGAAGGATATCTTGTTCAAAACTGTAGGTGAAAGAGAGATTAAACTCGATCTTTATACTCCTTCGGTTGAATCAAATACTCAGTACCCGTTATTAGTCTGGGTACATGGTGGTGCATGGAAACGTGGGAGCAAAGACGCCATCCCAGAAAAGAACCCATTATTACTTCAGTCTGTGTTGAATGAAGGTTATGCGCTAGCTTCAGTTGATTATCGTTTAAGTGGAGAAGCGATCTTTCCTCAACCAGTACAAGACATTAATGATGCACTGAACTATTTGTACGACAATGCTGAAAAGCTCGGTATTAAAGCGGACAATGTTGTGATAATGGGACGCTCTGCTGGCGGGCACCTCGCTGGCTTTATTGGTGCGACTAACTCGGCATACAACCAAGTAGATTTCTATGAGCCACCAAAGTACAAGGTCTCAGCCGTAGTAAGCTTTTTTGGCCCTACCGATTTACTTGAGTTAAGTAATAAAGGTGGCAAGAAAACCAGCAAAAAATCGTCTGTATCTCGTTTCTTAGGAGATATTCCAAACAATATTCCAAAGCTTGCCAAGAAAGCATCAACGACGAGTTATGTGAATGAAAATACTCCACCATATATACAGTTACACGGCACCTTGGATAAGCGAGTGCCTCTATCTCAAAGTGAGATACTTAAGGCTAAGCTTGATGAGTATGGAGTTACCAACCAACTTTTCATTGAAGAAGGTGTAGGACACAGTGCACCTGTCTTTGATACCGAGAAGTACGTTACTCATGTTTTGGACTTCTTAAATAAACACTTTCCGAACTAACAGCTCTAGTCAATATAAGGCTTAAAAGTTCAAGGAGGGGAATACTGAGCCAACTGTGATTACAGTTGGCTTTTTCATGTATCTCTATTGGACATTTTATCATTCTGATTAATGGGAGCGGCTGGCTCATTTTCAGGCAGTCGTTGAATAAATCTATGGCTACTTTAGGGTATGTATTCTAACGTACTTCTGTCCAAAAGTGAGTCAGTGATTTTTGGGAGTGCCAGCATCTGCCTACTCGTGATTTGTCACAATTAAGTGCGTGTTTCTGCCAACCCTCTTCAAATCTCGAATCGCAGCTTCTTTTTTCGCAATCCGCAGGGGGCGATCTGAAGTTATGGTATTGTTGATAATGTCAATATAATCACGTTTTGTATGTGTGAACTCGATAACTCCGTAGTGGGTTCTAAACTCCCCTTTACGCCCTGTTGTCATGATAGTGATTCGATCAAGCATCACTTGGGAAATGACGCTGTATTCTGAGAGTGCTGATTCTAGAGAGATGTAATTGTACTCTCCCCGTCGCAAGCATTTAGCAATGTATTCAATAGTATAACCACCCCTATGACGGCTGTATGAGAATATATAAACACCATTACACGCCCGCTCTAGTACTCCTGCTTTTACTAAACGTAGCAAGCTTTGCTGGAATGCTGTAAGTGAATCATCAAAAAATAATCTCCTGAGATCACTCTTTCGATAAACATGTATGCCTTGTCTATCAAACTTATGCAGTCGTTCTAATGCAGTCTCGATTTTCACTTCAATACTCATAAATAGTCACAAAAAGTAAGTATGACATATATTTTTGTCCACTTGTGATTGAAGATACGCAATTGGTGATCGCTAATACCCCCTTCGTGCTCCCTGCTTGGTTTTTCTCGGTTAGGATCCTAACTTAGAATTTCTAGTGAATGTAGTTGCTGCTATGAGGCTAGGGAAATAGAAGCACTAATCGCGGCCAGACTCCGATGTGCATTCTCGGTTAGGATCCTAACTCAGAAATTATGATGATGAATATGATTATTTTGAGTTAGGGGGGTGGTAACAATAATAGCCATAATCGGATCTTTTTCATTTTGAGGAAAGAGTGAAGTTAATTACTATTTCTCTAATTTAATAATTAAAAAAACAAACGGTTTTTATTTAATAATTAAATGTTAATGTGATTTTTAAAATAGTGGTTAAAGGTCCTTTACAAAGAGGA
>NZ_MUFO01000073.1:0-7099 GCF_001995345.1 Salinivibrio sp. IB872
GTTTGGACCAATCTTTGAATTTAATAGAAAATTTAAATTTAACCAGTAATAAAATAAAAGTCGATGGTGAAATTAATGATGCCGCGTCATTTTCTGGTTTTTTTCATTTTTCTTAGTGTTGTGTTGTTGTGCTTCATTCCGTTGGTTACTGGTAAATCAGCTAGGTGGATACCGAAGATTGTTTTCTTTTTTGTTGGACTGATAGTATTTATTGCTTTTTGTCTGGATGGTTTTTGAACGTTGGATTAAAGAAAAGCCTAATTGAACATGGTTATGTCGAGTGTTTATCTGAACGGCAGTTAACTTTAAAATACTCTAGTCGGACTTACGCTTTGTCACCTGACATATGTTCTTCTGAGTGATTGCTACGATAAACATAAATCTTTTATAGAGAACAAGAACGCTCTTAATAATTAAAGGTACTCGCAGATTCAGCCGCGAAGTGCAACACTCTGAACATGTACTTGTAGGCAAGCCGGCTAGCCTGTTTTGGAATATATCCATTTTACCGGCAATGGCTCTGATCTTCGGGCTGTTTTTCGGTTTTTGTAGCAATGACGTCAATCGTTGATGGATAGTGCGATCATAAAAAATGCCAGTCAGAAAACTGACTGGCATTGTTATTAGTTGGCAAAGCTTACTTCGCTACCTAGCGAGCCTTATTCCCACTCGAATATCAATGAGAATAAAATAAACCTATATAACAGCTAGTTAGAAAGGTGTCTTTTCTCAATGCCATCATCTATGCCAGGCGCAGAATTTTTTTAACTTTTTGCTGATTGTCGAAGTATTTCATAACATTACAAACTCATACCATAGTAGCTTGTTCCGTAGTTCTTTTACGACTACCAACCACCAAAGCAAGACTTAGCAGCGTAATTAATGAAGCAGATAAATAAAGCGTACTAATATTCCAATGGTCTAAAATTCCTGCTCCTAATACGGCTCCCGTACCAACAGCACCATTGAAAATAGCAGCATAAATAGCTGAAGCTGGTAATGCATCGTCTTTGGCTAATCGGATGATCCATGTTTGAAGACCAACGAATAGTATCGCAACACCAATGCCCCATCCGGATACGAGCAGCAATGTCATGATTTTGCTGTTAACAGTCGGAAGGCTAATTAACATCAAACACAACGAAATAAGTAGAAGCCCTGTGCCAAGGACTCTCTTTAAGTGGTTGTCTATATACATTCCGCACATGAAGTTGCCGACTATGCCAGCAATACCAAATGTCAACAGACAGATAGAGATCCAACTGTTTGGCAGGGCAATCACTGAAGAAAGTAGCACCTCAACATAAGTAAATGCAGCAAAGTGTGAAACGATACCACAAGCCGCAATGAGGTATACGATTCTCAACTTCGAATTTCGAAACACAGAGAAGAGTTGCCCCCTTCCCAAACGCGGTGTACCTGATACATGCGGAAGGCTTAGAGCCAGAGTTAATGCCGTAACAACAGATAATATTCCTAAAAGTGAAAATGATAATCGCCAGCCAGCATCAGCGCTTATCCAATTAATAAGTGGGACACCTAAAACACTCGCGGTTGAAACACCCCCGAAAATAATGGCAGTGGCTTTCCCCACGCTACTTTCTGAGACCAGCTGTGCGCCCAAAGTGCCAATCATTGCCCAGAAAGCACCATGAGCAAGAGCACCGACAAGCCTGGCAGCTAACAATACGCTAAAACTATGACTGACAGCCGCCACGCCATTGGACAGCCCCAACAATAGCATCAGTCCGACTAACAATGGTCGACGGGGTAAATGACTAATCATCATGACTGAAATTAAAGCGGCAGCGGCACCAAGCCATGCATACAAAGTAACAACTAACCCTGTAGAGCTAGCACTCTGCTGCATATCTTGTGCAATCGAAGACAACATACCTATTGGTGCTAACTCAGTAGCAACAACCGTAAATGACGCAATACCAAGCATAAAAACAGCGACCCAGCTGCGCCAATTTGTGTAGTTTAACGGGCTCAAGCGTTCACTCCTTTCATACCTTCAGTTGTATAACGCTCCCCTGCGGGCTGAAATTCTCGCACTGCTGATTCAATGCGGGCCAAATCCTCTGCCGTTAATACGACATCAGGAGCCCCCAAGTTATCGACCAAATGCTTCATTTTCTTTGTGCCCGGAATAGGTACGATGTCAGGCCCCTGTGCTAATAACCATGCCAATGCAATTTGTGCCGAAGAGCATGACTTACTACTGGCCATGCTAGCAACCACCTCTGTTAGCGGCCGATTTGCTCTTAGGTTATCAGGCGTGAATCTCGGTAATGATTGTCTTGCATCTTGAGGAGTAAAGTCACTGTCAGGCGTAATATTCCCTGTCAAAAAACCACGCTCTAATGGGGAATAAGGAACAAAACCAATACCTAATTCTCTACAAGTTGGCAAAACATCTTGCTCCACATCACGGGTCCACAGTGAATACTCGGTCTGCACGGCACTAATTGGATGAACAGCATGCGCTTTTCTCAGTGTACTTGCGCTGACCTCAGATAAGCCAATATTTGCAATTTTCCCCTCCTTAACCAATTGAGACAACGTAAAAACGGTTGTTTCTATAGGCACATTAGGATCTAATCGATGGATATAGTATAAGTCGATGCATTCAACACCTAAGCGGCGTAGTGAACTCTCACAAGCACGGCGAATATAATCTGGWCTATTATCAATTACTCGTTGGTACTCCTCAGGACGACGTACAATTCCACACTTAGTCGCAACTTTAATTGCAGCATGGCTTTCTTTCAAAAACTCTCCAAGTAGCTGCTCGTTATGATAATGGCCATAAGTATCTGCGGTATCTAAAAAAGTGCAGCCAAGATCAATAGCTTTATGGAGTACCGACTTGGATTCGGCGTCATTTCTGGGCCCATAGAATTCACTCATGCCCATACAGCCTAACCCTATCTCGGAGACTTCAAGACTTTGACCTAATACACGTTTCTTCATGATTGATATCCCTTGGTTTACGTTGAGATATTCAGTATATTTTCCGAAAGTGGAGGTTTATATGCACACAAACCGCAATCAGCTTTCCGAAAATGGAAATCAGCCCCCCCCGTCTTTGAATTGGGATGATGCCAGGATATTTCTCGCCATCGCTAGAGAAGGCACATTAAGTCGCGCAGCAAAGCGATTAAAGTTGGGGATTGCCACCACTTCTCGACGTTTAGAACGTCTGGAGTCGGCGCTACAGGTTTGCTTATTTACACGTGATCAGCAGGGCTATACATTAACCGATGAAGGCAGAGATCTGGTTTCATCGGCTGAAGCTCTAGAGCAAGCTGGCTTTGCTTTTGGGGATGCTACTTATCGTAATAATGATCAAGTGATGGGTAATGTCCGCCTAGCAACAGCGCAAGGATTAGCTGATCACCTCATTATTCCAGCCATGCCAAAACTTATTGCCACTCATCCCAATTTAACCGTGGAGATAGTCACGGGCGTGTCCACAGTTAACCTGCACCGACGCGATGCTGACATTGCTTTGCGTATGGTAAGACCGGAACGTGGTAATGTGAGCATCCGCCGACTAGGTACACTAGGGTTTGGGCTTTACGCCTCACAAGACTACATAAACAATAGAAAGAGCTCAGACACCACTAGCCTATCTTTCGAACATGATGATTTCATCGGGTGGTCTGAAATGCAGCAAAATTTGCCAACAGCACAATGGCTAACAAAAATGTTAAGAGGAAAGCCTTGCCGCTTGACCACAACCAGCCTATCGGCACAAATGAGCGCTGTAGAAGCAGGGGTTGGGATGGCGATACTCCCTCATTTTACCTCCAAGAAAAAAAACTTGGTTTGTGTGCAAGGAAATGTGGGGTGTGATCAGCCGATTTGGTTGGCTATTCACTCAGATTTAGCTCACTCACGCAGAGTTAGAGCTGTTGTCGATTTTCTGGATACACTGATTTCTGAAAACCAACAGTCATTATCCCCATAAAAAATGCCAGTCAGAAAACTGACTGGCATTCATTTATCCTCTAAAGGCTCTATTAACTATTAATAGTTAGCCCTACTCCCACTCAATTGTCGCAGGCGGTTTGCCGGAGACGTCGTAAACCACGCGGGAGATGCCGTCGACTTCGTTGATAATGCGGTTCGACACTTTGCCAAGGAAATCGTATGGCAGGTGTGCCCAGTGCGCGGTCATAAAGTCGATGGTTTCGACAGCACGCAAGGCAATGATCCAATCGTATTTACGGCCATCGCCCATCACGCCAACGGAACGTACCGGTAAGAAAACCGCAAAGGCTTGTGAGACTTTATCGTACAGATCGGCGTTGCGCAGTTCTTCGATAAAGATTGCATCCGCGCGACGTAAAAGGTCACAGTATTCTTTTTGGATCTCGCCCAGCACACGCACACCAAGGCCAGGCCCTGGGAATGGGTGGCGGTAAAGCATGTTGTAAGGCAGGCCTAGTTCAAGGCCAATCTTACGGACTTCGTCTTTGAACAGCTCTTTGAGCGGTTCAACTAAGCCCATTTTCATTTCTTCCGGAAGACCGCCCACATTGTGGTGCGATTTAATCACGTGTGCTTTACCGGTTTTCGAGGCTGCTGATTCAATCACATCCGGATAGATGGTGCCTTGCGCCAACCATTTGGCGTTTTTCATTTTGGTGGCTTGCTCGTCGAATACTTCAACAAACACACGGCCAATGATTTTACGCTTAGCTTCAGGGTCAGCTTCGCCTTTCAGCGCGTCAAGGAAGCGGTCTTCGGCGTTGACATGGACAATGTTGAGGCCGAAGTGGTCACCAAACATTTCCAGTACTTGCTCGCCTTCGTTAAGGCGTAGCAGGCCGTTATCCACAAATACGCACGTGAGCTTGTCGCCAATCGCGCGGTGAACCAGCATTGCCACTACTGAGGAATCAACGCCACCAGATAGGCCAAGGATCACTTCATCATCACCGACTTGCTCGCGAATACGCTCAACCGCATCTTCGATGATAGATGCAGGAGTCCATAGGCGCTCACAACCACAGATGTTCATCACAAACTGCTCTAGCATGCGTTTGCCTTGGCGAGTATGCGTGACTTCCGGGTGGAACTGTACGCCGTAGAAGCGCTTCTCTTCGTTAGCCATCGCCGCAAACGGACAGGTGTCGGTTTCAGCGATTTTGACGAAATCTTCTGGGATAGCGACCACTTTATCACCGTGGCTCATCCACACATCCAATAGCGCGGTGCCATCTTCTGCGATCGCATCTTCAATACCATCAAACAAAGCACTGTTGGCAACACGCTTAACTTGGGCATAACCAAATTCGCGGTGCTCAGAGCCGGCCACTTTACCGCCCAGTTGCTCAGCCATGGTTTGCATGCCGTAGCATACGCCAAGCACCGGCACGCCAGCATTAAAGACATACTCAGGCGCACGCGGTGAGCCAGCTTCAGCGACACTTTCAGGGCCACCGGAAAGGATGATGCCATCAGGGGCAAAATCACGAATATCTTGCTCTTCTACATCCCAGCTCCACAACTCACAATACACTCCGATTTCACGGACACGACGTGCAATCAGTTGCGTGTACTGGGAGCCAAAGTCGAGGATCAAAATACGTTGAGCATGAATGTTTTTGGTCATTATCTGGCTTTCTCAATTAAGTGGAACAAAGGGGCGTTGTCAGCCCTCTTGGACGAATAGAAAGCGGTGTGACCCTTAAGCCACACCGCCATACATTATCCGAGGCGATAGTTAGGCGCTTCTTTGGTGATGGTCACATCGTGAGCGTGTGACTCTTTCATGCCCGCGCCAGTCACGCGAACAAATTGCGCTTTGGTGCGTAAATCGTTGATGGTGGCAGAGCCAGTCAGACCCATGCATGAACGCAAACCGCCCATTTGTTGGTGGATGATTTCTTTCATCATGCCTTTGTAGTCTACGCGGCCTTCAATGCCTTCTGGGACCAATTTGTCGGCAGCATTGTCGCTTTGGAAGTAACGGTCAGATGAGCCTTTTGACATCGCGCCCACCGATCCCATACCACGGTACGATTTGTACGCGCGGCCTTGGTAAAGCTCAACTTCACCCGGTGATTCTTCCGTTCCTGCCAGCATGGAGCCAACCATCACACAGGATGCGCCAGCGGCAATCGCTTTACACATATCGCCCGAGAAGCGAATGCCACCGTCAGCAATGACCGGAATACCATATTCCTGCGCAACCGCTGCTGCATCACTGATAGCAGTAATTTGTGGTACGCCAACCCCGGTCACAATACGGGTGGTACAAATCGACCCTGGACCAATCCCTACTTTAACGGCATCAACACCAGCTTCAATCAGGGCACGAGCACCGTCTGCCGTGGCAACGTTACCCCCCACGATTTGCAGGTTTGGATACGCGGCGCGTGTATCACGAATGCGTTGTAACACGCCTTCAGAGTGGCCATGTGATGAGTCAATCAAAAGAACGTCAACACCGGCTTCCACCAAGGCGGCCACACGCTCTTCATTGCCCGCGCCAGCACCGACGGCGGCACCCACGCGCAGACGACCTTGCTCGTCTTTACAGGCATTTGGTTTGCTTTCTGCTTTCTGGAAGTCTTTTGCGGTGATCATGCCGCTTAGGTGGTGGTCTTGATTGACGACCAAGATTTTTTCTACGCGGTGCTGCTGCATCATTTGCTGAACTTGTTCTCGATCGGCACCTTCTTGCACCGTGGCTAAGCGCGACTTCGGCGTCATCACTTCATCAACACGCTTGCTCAAGTCAGACACAAAACGTACATCACGGCCGGTGATAATGCCGACAAGCTCTTTTTGTGCGTTAACCACTGGATAGCCGGCGAAACCGTTGCGTTCGGTGAGTGCTTTCACATCCGCAATGGTCATTTCTGGCGTCACTGTCACAGGGTTAGTGACCATGCCCGCTTCGTAAATTTTAACCAAGCGAACTTGCTCAGCTTGCTGTTCAATGGTCATGTTTTTGTGGATAAAACCAAGGCCACCTTCTTGCGCAAGTGCAATCGCCAGACGAGCTTCTGTCACCGTATCCATCGCTGCTGATAAAACAGGGATGTTCAGGCTAATAGAACGAGTCAGTTGGGTTCGCAGA
>NZ_MUFO01000074.1:0-7020 GCF_001995345.1 Salinivibrio sp. IB872
ATGGTCACGGTAATACGCTGGCTCTTTTTATCCACCTGGACAGAGTCGACAGTCCATGGCGGAGTCAGTCCAAGGATCGCTTGATAGAGTGCTGTATCTTTCATCTGATTCAGGGCTCAAGTGCAGAGTGTTTCCTCATTGTCCAATTAATCGGAAAACTTGAAAAGAAACACTTTCCACCACATCCGGTGAAGAGCCATAGATAAACAGTTTAATTTATTGCTCATCACGCCAAACATTAACCGCGTACCTGTTCACGCGGCGTCGCTCCCATCAAGATGACGCCGATAAAGGCCACACAAGCCGCACTGGCTAAACGCATGTTCATCATCTGACCATCGTCCAACCACACCACGCCAACTAAGGCGATCACCGCCAGTACCGATAACGTGTGCTTCCACAGCAGAGAAACCTGTGTAGAAAGCCACTGCCAAGGATAAATTATCCCGAGCACCGTCAGGGCTCCAGCAATCATCGCCACTACGGCGCCAGATATTGTCACGGTTAAACCGGGCAACGCGAAAATCAGCAGGGCAATTGCCAGTAAGACACTCAACCGAAAACTGATGCAGAGTTGTTTAGGGTACGCTTCAGTGTGTTCAGACAGCGTCTGCCAATAGTCACGCCATGCCAATCCAGCCACAAGTGCCAAGCCCAACCCTAAACTACTGGGGGCGTACATACCGGGGGCAAATAAATACCCCACACCAGCAAACAACAGCATCATGCCGCCCCAGTGCAACCCTTTGCGTTCTGCCGTCGCCATCAAGCCGTGCACACCTTGAACGCCAGCCATCACCATCAGTGCCAGCGTGCCTAAATCAAGATACCGGCATGCAAACAAGGCGGATGTGGCGGCAAGCAACAAGCTTGCGGCCATACGCCAAACATCAGCCGGCTGCAAAAAGAGTGAATCAGGCAGTCGCGACGCAGCGCGTTTTGGCGGCGCAGGATACATATAGGTTGCATTGGAACAGACGCCCGCTTTTTTGCTCGAGAGATAACGCGCTGTCAACCAYGCCATGATTGCGCCGCCGGCCAACCACAACGCGGCAAAACTCGCCGAATCCAGGCCTCCCGCCATCCCCCACTGCACAAGGTAGCCATTGGCCGTGATCACCATTAATACCAGCAACGACAGACTCATTTGCTTGACCATGCCCATGAATGGGGCTCCTTATAACCACTTACTCCTGCATAGACCGCGTCATCACGATATTTCTTTCAACCCCCTCCCTTTATGCAGGACCGAACAATAAGCCTTCTGAACCGTCATCACGGCTTTGTTGTTATTGACGGACGCGATACAATACGCGTTTGTTCGTTCTCGGGAAGTATGCATGTCAGATCCGAAAAGCAAAGCGCTCAAAAAAATCGCCAAATGCCTTGAGTTAAGTAACTCAGCAAACGTCAATGAGGCAGCGCAGGCGATTAAGATGGCTGAGCGCCTGATGCGAAAACATGGCCTGGACCAAGACGATATCGACTTTATCAGCATGGGGAAAACGCGCTCTGAAACCCTGCTGCCCACCTCGGTGAGTGAACCGATCCTGAAGATCATTCGTGGTATTAATGGTCGATTTGGCGTGGAGTGTGTGCTGATCAACTACAAAGGCTTAAAGCAAGCAGAATTTATTGGTGATGCCGATCGCGCGATATTCGCCGCGTTCGCCTTTGATGTGGTGTATCGCGAGATGAATGAGCATATCGGCCAATTCCGCAACAGTTTTGCTGGTTCGGGCACCAGCACTCAAGAAGTGTCACGCCGTGTGCAATCTTTTACCATCGGCTGGCTAGAAGGGGCGCTGGAGAAACTGCCTCAGCTCGATGCGCGTGACAGCGATGATAAGATCAAAAGCTACATCGACAAAGAGTTCGAAAACATTGATCGAGAAACCTTCAAGCAACAGCTAAAAGCCGCCATGGCCGCCATCACCGACGATTACGAGAAAGGGATGAAAAAAGGACGCCAAGTATCTGTGAGTCGCCCTGTGGGCGGGCAAGGCGAACGAAAACGTCTCACTAGTCAGACAAAATCACGCTAGCTCCCTTCTAATTGTCCGACAACGGTCAAGCCTGGCGCATACTTAAGACAGTTGCGTCAGGTTGGGTCAAATCTCGGTTAAATCTCTTTTTTCCTATTGAGTTACCCACTATCCAGCTCTAGCCTAGGGGTGAAGGTCGTTCCAAAAATGGCCGGATAACAACGCATAGTTAATGCGAACAATAATACCTTATCATCCTTATTTAGGAGACAGTGGCATGAAAAAAGTCGTGACAAGCCTAGGCCTACTTTTAGCCGTTGCACCAGCGGCTTATGCACAGCAAGACACCGGTCCATACATGGGGGGCCGCATTGGCCCTTCGTTTTTAGAAGATAGCTGTGTGACTGACACCGATTGCGGAGATTCAGAGCTCGGCGCGGGTATTATTACCGGCTATGATTTCAACAATTGGTTTGCGCTCGAGGGGACCTATGATTATTTAGGCCGCTTTGACACTGTATTCGACACATTTGGGAAAGCATCAGGGGATCTCACCGCACTCACCATCGCGCCAAAATTGTCGTATCACGTCAAACCCGATACGGCACTGTACGGGAAAGTAGGCGGTGCAATGTGGAACTTTAACAGCAGTGCGGGCGATCGCGATGACGTGTCACTGATGGGCGCGATCGGTGTCGATCACCAAGCGACCGATAACATCAACGTACGTCTTGAATACCAACACATTAATGATATGGACGACGGCTACTTCTCAAGTGTTGACAATAACCTTGTGACCGTGGGTATGACCTACCACTTCGGCCGCACCAGCAGCGAGCCGATGCCTGAGCCTATGGTTGAAGAGCCAGTCATGGCTGAGCCGGCGCCAGAACCACAAATGGTTGCGGAACCACAAACCATCGTCTTGTCAGAAGCGGGCGAAACCGAGTTGTTTGGCTTTGATGAAGCAACCCTTTCTCCACAAGCGGCTGCCTCATTACAACCATTGATCAACCGCCTACTCCAGCACGAAGAAGCGACTGCAACCATTATCGGTCACACCGACAGCAAAGGCCCAGCGGCCTACAACCAAAAACTGTCTGAGCGTCGCGCACAAGCGGTAGCAGATGTATTCGTTGATGCGGGCATCGATGCCGAGCGTTTAACCGTAATGGGTAAAGGTGAGTCCACGCCAATTGCTAGCAATGACACTGTGGACGGCCGCGCGAAAAACCGTCGCGTTGAAGTCACCTCACCTGAGTTTGTCTACGTCGAAGTACAATAAGTCCCTTGGTGACAAGGTGAACAACCCCTAATCAACAAAGCCACCGTTCATGCGGTGGCTTTGTTTTATTCAATCTAAACAAAATAACGTTGCACGTGGCTCGCTAGTAAGTCTAATTATACCGCTTCAGCGGGATGCTGGCCGAGATGGGTTTTCATCAAATCATCAATCATGACCCGATCTTCATCGCTCACGCCGGCGACGCGTGGATAACGCGGCAGTGCCCGATCATTACAATACGCCGCATCCCACCCCTGAGTGGTGTGTAAAAATTCAGCCGCAAAATCAAACGAATAGCGTAAGCAGCCTGCCATGACCGTATCTATGTACGACTGCGCGATCGGTTTATGCACATCAGGCGCGACACGATCCTCTGCCACATACACATACACGGGCCCTTCAAGCGCAATCCCTTTGGGCAGTGCAATACGAGACGCGTCTAGCGAAAGACGTCGATACCCTGCCTCACGGCGATCAAAGTCAGGCAAAGCATCTGGCGCGATCTTTACTAAGACGCCATTGCACGCGCCGTCTCCTTCCAATACCACTAACGGAGAGATCAATGCTTCACTGACATTGCTCCAATAGCGTTGCAACCCCGATACGGTTACCGGACACGCCCACCCTGACTCTCCGGTCAACGCGCGCGAAGCAGGATTCATTAAACTGCCATAGCCAAACAAGTACATTCCCCAAATAACTCCTTATCAGGTTCACCTTACAGAACGCCAGCATGTGCCTTGCTTTTCTCACCCAAGTTGCCAAAATATCGGCAACGTTGTAAACAAGGAAAGTGATTATGGAACAACTAGATAAGCTGGAAGCTCACTTCAAACGTCTGTCGCATTTTCAGCACCTTGCCGCAATCTGTGGTTGGGATCAAGCCACCATGATGCCCAGCGGAGGCAGTCAAGCCCGTGCCGACGCTATGGCGGAATTGGCACTATATACCCATCAGCAACTCACTACGCATGAACTGCATGACTGGTTTAGCGCGCTGGATGAGCAGCAAGACCGACTCAATGACGCCCAACGCGCCAGCCTCCGAGAAATGAAGCGTCAGTGGCAACATGCCAGTGTACTCCCTGACACCCTAGTGAAAGCCAAATCTTTAGCCGGTGCAAAATGTGAACACGCCTGGCGACAGCAGCGTCAAAATAACGACTGGGACGGCTTCGCCAAAAACCTTAAAGAAGTAGTGGCACTCGCGCGCGAAGAAGCCCACATCCGAGCCGATCAGAAAAACTGCTCGCCCTATGACGCTTTGCTGGATCTTTACGAGCCAGACATGACCGCTGACCGCATCGATGAAGTGTTTGGCGATCTTAAAACATGGCTACCAGACACCATTCAAGCGGTTGTGGATAAACAAAGCCAGCAAACCACACGGTTGCCCGATGGTCCCTTTGCAGAAGCTCAGCAAAAAGCCTTAGGCGAGAAAATGATGGCGCTGCTGGGTTTTGACTTCGAGCACGGTCGATTAGACGTCAGCACTCATCCATTTTGTGGAGGCGTGCCAACCGATGTACGCATTACCACCCGCTATGACGAGCAAGACTTTACCTCGGCGTTAATGGGCGTGATCCACGAAACGGGGCACGCGCGCTATGAGCAAGGTCTACCCAAACACCTTGCCGGCTTGCCGGTTGGCAAAGCGCGATCAATGGGTGTGCATGAGAGCCAAAGCCTGTTCTGTGAAATGCAGCTTGCCCGCAGTGAGGCATTCGCCACCTTGATTTGTCAGCATGCCAAACAAGCCTTTAACCGCCAAGACGACCCCGCTTTCCATGTAGACAACTTCCACCGTGTGCTCACACGTGTCTCACCCGGCTATATCCGTGTTGATGCCGACGAAGTCACCTATCCTGCACACATCATGTTGCGCTACGACATTGAGCGCGATCTTATCAGTGGCAAAATGGACGTCGAGCATATCCCTGATCGTTGGAATCATGCCATGCAGCAATACCTTGGCCTCAGCACCGCTGGCAACTATAAAAACGGCTGTATGCAAGATATCCACTGGACCGATGGCAGCTTTGGCTACTTCCCGACCTATACCTTAGGTGCATTGTATGCCGCGCAATTGATGCAAACGATGCGCCAGCAACTGGATGTGGATGGCATTATCGCCAGCGGCAATGTCTCACCGATTTTTGATTGGTTGTCTCAACATATCTGGCAACGCGCCAGCACCACCTCAACCGACAACTTACTCAAAGATGCCACCGGAGAAACCCTCAACCCCACCCATTTCCGCGAGTATATTCAAGGGCGGTATTTGTAAACTCACAGCAGCTCCAAGGCCAGCAATGCTGGCCTTGGACGCTAACCTCAAGCTACCTCTACGCGTTTTGCTACCACCCTATGTTCGCCTATCGGTGTTAAAACTGGCGAGGACTCAAACGCTGTTTCTGTCAAGCTAAACGACTTTAGAAGCACATCGCGGTCTATATCTAAGAAAACAGCTTTCTCCCAAGTCATATTTGCATAAGAGCGGAAATAGAGAGATCGACTTTCATGATCACGTAAAACAGCCCACTGGGTAATATCACTATTCAGCGGCTCATTGTTTTTGAGCGCCTCAGGAACAACTAACCCACGGGGAATATCAATTCGATTTAGCAGTTTCTCTGCAAGCGTCATTGCCTCATTGACGGTTTTAGGTCGGTTTGCCAACTGCTGACAGACGTAAGTTTGCACAAAACGCGACGGAGGCGTGGGATCCGCAGGCAAACCAATTAGCCCACTGCCATTCACATTAGTTAATGGTCCAGGCGACCAACAAGAGCGAATGGGAAGAGCATGATTTACTTGGCTGGCTTGCTGTACTTTGTTGGTTAGATTACTGAATTGAGATAGATAGTTTACATGCCAAAGGTAGTCTGAGGAATTCGTCATTACACCAATATACGCATGGTCAACCAACACTTCATAAGCCGAGCAAGGACTGAATCTGCGCACTTTGAAATTATCCACATACGGATCACAGATATCCGTACCTATGGAATCAAACTGCTCTCTTGCCGCATAACAACGATGAATATGCATTTTTCGGTCATACAAAAACTCAATCACGGCACTCTGTCCATCAGCGTCATGGATTACATAATGCAATGTCATAGCAACCGCGTCTTCGCCTTCAATACCCAACTGGCTTAGTAATACATAAACAGGATTCTCACTGAGATAATTAACCAACGCCTCAACAGAACTAAAGCTAGATAACACCCATGTTGGAAAAAAAGCAGACCCAATGACAAATGCACTACCGGTGCCATCGGCTTGTGCTTTTTTAACTTGTGCAGGAGTTAAGTAATAGGTCATTCCCGGTAAATACAGCGATCCGATTGATAGGCCTTGTGTATTCATACCATCAGAAGCGACATATCCATTCGCGGTTTTTCTGCCCATTTCTTCACTATTACACAGTGCATTGGTATGAATAAAATCATAGTGACCCTGCCAAGATGCTATGAACTCATAAGATTGAATTGTCTGGTTCTCGCTATTTGGCGCAACTAAATCGACTTGGTCCGCTTTACCCATTTCGAGGGTGTTCATAGTTCTGTGTCACCCGGCGTTTAAAGATCTACGTAGTCGTCGAGCCGTCCTTCGAAGTGGATGCTCAGTTGGGACAATGTCAGGTTCCAATTCTGCACCGGATGCGTCCACTTCTCTGACGCCTTCAACATACCTGCATACAGCAACTTGAGCAATGCGTTCTCGTTAGCAAAGCCACCCTTGGTC
>NZ_MUFO01000075.1:0-6850 GCF_001995345.1 Salinivibrio sp. IB872
AGCGCGGTGGCGACCTTAGTGTCTGGACTACTGTTGGGTGCCTCAGCGCATGCCGACGTCAGCATTACACAGGGTAAAACGGCGATTCCCGACGGCGAGGCAACGCACGCCCAAGACATCACTGTAAAAAACGAGCATGTCGCGTTTGCATTGGCGGTTGAGTCTGCGCCACCGTGGGGTGTGCCACGTGGCACCTTGGTGGATCTCGCGGCGGTGAAAAATGGCAAAATTGATCTAGACCGAGTCGCTTTTGCAGATTTCATCCCCAACAGCTGGTCGGCTTGGCCGAACGAGCGTAAGTCGATTGAGATTGTGGAAGACAGCGATGAAAAAGCGGTGATCAAAGTGAGCCGTAACTTCGACAAGGTCGACATTACCACTTGGTATACCTTGGAAGCTGGCTCTGATTCGATTGGGCTGAAAACCGTGATGAGCAACCAAGGCGAAGACGATCTTGAGCTGGAATCAGGCCACACGATTTGGCCGGATACGGGTTATCAGTTCGCAGTGCCGGGCCTTGAAGGCAATGAAGAAGCGATGGCCGAGAATGCCCTTGCCGATCGCATGGTGGCGTATGACCGAGATTGGGCGTTTGCGTTGCATGCGCCTTACTTTGATCGCATCAAATACAACGGCCGCGACATGTATTTGGGCCACACGCTTAAAGCCGGTGAGACTCGTACCTTTGACTCAAAGCTCCAGGTTGTTCCAAACGGTGATATGGCGCCGATTGTTAAAGCCGAAGCTGAGCGTCATGGCGAAGCGACGGGCACCATTAGCGGCCAACTTCGCGCCGACAATGGTAACGTGCCTGCCGATGCGATTGTGATGATTGAAAAAGACGGCCACCCTTACGCGTGGACGCTTGCTAAAGATGGTCAGTACAGCATGGCCTTGCCAGAAGGCAAGTACCAAGTATACGGCACGGCAACCGGCCATGCGAACAGCCAGCCGCAATCTATTACCGTCAGTGCGGACAGTGAGCAGACACTGGACTTCACATCGCTGAAAAGCCCAGCGACGCTTGCGCTTAACGTGGAAGAAGCGACCTCTGGTGTACCCAAAGATGCGCGTGTGACTATCATTGAAGGCCAAGCGCCACCGGTTGAATTTTTGGGTAAACGCACCTTCTTCACTGACTTGCTGCCAGCCGGCCATGCTGAGCTAAAACTGGCACCGGGTGAATACAAGCTAGGCATTAACGCCGGTGCGGGCTTTACTGCAGAATCACAAACCTTGGATGTCACGCTCGAGTCGGGCAAAACCAATCAACAAGTGGTGAAAGTGCCTCAGGTGACGTTCCCGAATCGTAACCATTGGTATGGCGCAGACTTGCACCACCACGGTAATGTGTTGGAAGGGGTAACCCCACCAGAAATCGTGGTGCGTGCTCAGTTGG
Source organism: Salinivibrio sp. IB872 (assembly GCF_001995345.1). Classification (NCBI taxonomy): domain Bacteria; kingdom Pseudomonadati; phylum Pseudomonadota; class Gammaproteobacteria; order Vibrionales; family Vibrionaceae; genus Salinivibrio; species Salinivibrio sp. IB872. The sequence continues at coordinate 1,400 of NZ_MUFO01000075.1, forward strand.
CAACCGACTTGGATCTGACCTTTATCAGTGATCACGACTCCACCATTAATCACAAAGTATTTGCTGATTTATCAGCAAAACGTGGTGTGCCTTTCATTCCATCCATTGAGATTTCGCCATCGTGGGGTCACATGAACCCATTCCCCATCGATAATGGCGCCGCGCTGACGGTCGATCCGGGTACTGATGACGTACATACTCTGATTGATGCTGCACATGACATGGGTGCAGAAGTGGTGCCGATGAACCATCCATATAACGATTATGGCTACTTCACCAATATCGCTAAGGATGCGGTGCCGGGCGGTAAGACCGACCGTTTCGACCTGATGGAGCTTAACGCACGTGTCGATAACGAGCCGACCCTTGAAAAAGCGCACAAGCTTTGGGATCAAGGCGAAGCCATGTATCTCACCGCCGGTACTGATACCCATGATGCGTGGAACCAGCTCACCGGTCGTATTCGTATGATGGCGCACGTTGACGGCGAATTGACGCCGCTCGCCTTTGCCAAAGCGTTAAAAGCCGGTCACGGCTATGCCACGCAGGGACCAATCTTGTACCCACAAAACATCATGTTTGGTGAAACCGCCAAGGCAGGTGATCAATGGGATATTAACGTCGTCGCCGCTGATGGCCTCAAAGAAGTACGCTTAATCGGCCAAGATGGTGAGGTGCTTAAAACCATCACTATTAACCCCGAAGAGAGCACCCAGCGTCTTGAGCTGTCACTGCCAATCCCTGCGGATGCAGAAGGTTGGATCAACCTAGAAGTGGAAGACAAAGACGGCAGCACGGCATGGACCAACCCAGTGTGGCTTCAGTCGTAAGTGTTGAGTCTCAATAAACGAACCAAGGCCAGCCATGCTGGCCTCAGATTGCTGACGAACCCCGCCTTTTTAGGCGGGGTTCTTTTTGATAAGCGGCCGTAGGCCGCGATCGCGATATTTTTTGTTAGAGAGTGGTCGTTACCGACCAACGCCTAAATTGGCGGATAGAAGCCAGTATTTGCCTTATATCCGCCATGTTAAAGCCACATTTTCTTAGATAGCTCACCACTAACGCTATACATTTTCTTAGATAGCTCACCACTAACGCTATCTTCTTGATGTTTTGAGCCGCCGCCGCCGCCAGCCAGCATTGCATTTGCACATTTGCAAGCCCTCGGAAGCGTGCGTAGCGATGTCCATGATGCTGCTTAGCGTCGGCGAAGCTTCGCTCCACAGTCTCACTTCGTCGCTTGTATATCTTTTTGCCATAACTTTTTGATCGTGACGCTAGTGGGCTCCGCTCGATTGTCTTGGTTAGAATATGTTTTACCCCAAGGGGTTGCTACAATAGCGGGCAGACTAGGCGATGAAATAATGATATGGAACCGCAGATCCTCAACCCGCTCACCTTGCCACTTGATGGCGTCCGATTAATCGAAGCCTCCGCCGGCACCGGTAAGACATTTACCATTGCTGGTTTGTACCTGCGATTGTTGCTTGGGCATGGCCGCGCAGCGCCGTGTCGGGTCGAGCAAATACTGGTGGTGACGTTTACCGAAGCGGCAACCCAAGAGCTAAAAGACCGTATTCGGCGTCGCATTCATGAGGCACGTTTTGCTTTTATGCGCGGTGAGAGTGACGATCCTATCATTGGCCCTTTGCTGGCAGAGATTAGCGATCATAAAACCGCGGCGCAGCGACTGTTAGAGGCCGAACGTCAGATGGACGAGGCGGCCATCTATACCATTCACGGTTTTTGTCAGCGGATGCTGACCCAAAATGCGTTTGAATCGGGCAGCCTGTTCAGTCATGAATTTGTCACCGACGAGCGACAGATCAAAGCGCGCGCGGCGGCCGATTTTTGGCGTCGTCGTTTTTATCCGCTGCCTAAATCGTTAGCCGGTTTGGTGAGCAGCTACTGGCCCGCACCAGAGGCCTTATTAAAAGAGATTGCGCCCTACTTATCCGGACCGGCTGTCACGGTCAAGGCGCCTGAGCTCGGCGAAGATCTATTGGCGGCACACCAAGCGGCGATTGCCAAGATTGATGCGGTGAAGCGCGCATGGCGCGAGGCGGGGGAGCAGATCACCGACCAGCTCAGCGCCGCCAAGCTCGATGGCCGCAGTTATCGTAAAGATCATCTGGCGAACTGGCTTAATGCGATGGAACAATGGGCCAATGCCGAGACGCTTGATTACCAATTGCCCGACAAATTGGAAAAATTCGCCCAACAAACCTTGGCGGCTAAGAGTAAAGCTGAGCCACCGAGTCTGGCGCTATTTGATCAAATTCAGGCATTGGTTGATCAGCCGCCGACGTTAAAGCCGGGATTAACCGTGCTGGCGATCAAAGAAGTGAGGCAGCTGCTCCGCCAAGAAAAACGCCGTCAAGGGTGGCTCTCGTTTGACGATCTCCTTTCTCAACTTGCCAGCGCACTTGACCAAGATAGCCAAGGCCAGTTGGCTGCACGTATTCGCAGCTTATATCCGGTGGCAATGATTGATGAATTCCAAGACACCGACCCGCTTCAATATCAGATTTTTAGTACTGTCTATCAGCCGCCAGTRGCGGACGATGCCCCTGTATTCGCAGACGCAGAGACAGACACAGAGGAAGAGGGTGAGCGCACCGGTTTAATGATGATTGGCGATCCTAAGCAGGCGATTTATGCCTTTCGTGGCGCCGATATCTTCACCTATATTCATGCCCGTGCACAGGTGAGTGATCACTATAACCTCGCTACCAACTGGCGTTCGACAGATGGTATGGTGCGCGGGGTCAATGCCTTGTTCTCACGTGCGAAGGCGCCGTTTGTTTATCAAGACAGCATTCCCTTTTTAGCGGTGGACTCGTCGCCTAGTGCCAAACAAAAAGCGCTGGTGGTGGAGGGAAACGAGCAGCCCGCGCTCACCTTTTGGCACCACAGCCCGAATGAATTGTGTAGCAAGCAAGATTTTGAACAGACCCTAGCGGTGAGTACCGCACAGCACATCACTCAGGTGCTCAACCAATCGGTGGCGGGCAATAGTTATCTACAAACGCCTTCCGGCCGAGCCGACATTCAGCCGCACAATATTGCTGTGTTGGTGCGCACCGGACGCGAGGCACAGCTGGTCAAGCAAGCGCTGGCCGAAAAAGGCGTGGCGTCTGTGTATCTTTCTAACCGTGATAATGTGTTCGCCAGCCCCGTCGCCAGCGATATTGAGCGCATCTTAGTGGCGGTCATGCAGCCTGAAAATGAGCGTAAGTTGCGGTCGGCACTAGCCAGCCCTTTATTTGGCCTGACCGCTGAGCAGCTGGCGTTACTCAATCAAGACGAAGCCTTGTGGGAGCAAGAGGTGGTGGCCTTTAGCCATTACCGTGATACCTGGCAGCGCCGTGGGGTGATGCCGATGCTTCGCCAAGTCGCCAGTGCCCGCCAAGTGGCAGAAAACTGGTTGGCGATGCCGCAAGGCGAGCGCTGTGTGACCGACTTTTTGCATATAGCGGAGTTGCTGCAAAGTGCCAGCCAGCAATTGGACAACCCACACGCGCTGATCCGCTGGCTACAAGAGCGAATGGCCGAGCCGGCTCAACAATCGGAAGAGCAGCAGGTGCGGTTGGAGTCGGAGCGTGATTTGGTGCAAATCGTCACCATCCATAAATCGAAAGGCTTGGAGTACGATTTGGTTTACTTGCCGTTTGCTTGTCAGTATCGCGAAAGCAGCCAACCGTTTTATCACGATGAACAGTATCAGCCAGTGCTGGCGCTGGATAATGTCGATGAAGGCAAAGAGCGGGCTGAAAAAGAGCGGCTGGCTGAAGATATCCGCTTGCTGTATGTGGCGGTAACCCGTGCCGTGTATGGGTGTTTTATCGGCTGTGCGCCCCTTAAACAAGGTAACAGTCGGCAAAAAGACTCGGCTTTGCACTTAACGGCCCTCGGTTATTTGCTCCAGCATGGAGAAGCCGGTGATGCTAGCTTGCTGGCCGAGAGTTTGGCTGGATTGGCGAGCGCGAGTGATGCGGTGGCTGTGGTTGCGCCACCGGAGCCGGACGATAGCCGTTATACCCCTCAAACGGGGGCGCACGAGGCGCTAAGCGCACGTCAGTTTGACGGCAAGATTGACCGTCAGTGGCGCTTAACCAGTTACTCAGGGCTGTTAAAACAAAGCCATCATGTCAGCGCCTTGCCTACATTAGCCAGTTACGACTTGGACGCGGACGATGATCTCGCCGATGAGGAGACGCCGGATGTGGCGGTGGATCCTTGGTCGGTTTTTGCGTTTCCCAAAGGCGCGCGAGCCGGTACCTTTTTACACACCTTATTTGAAGAGGTGGACTTTACCGCGGATTTGATGCGTGAAGAGGTCGCTGAGCTTATTACCCATCACCTTAGCTTGGAGAACTATGACCCGCAGTGGTGCCAGATATTACAGCAGTGGATGACTCAGGTATTGAAACACCCGCTTAATGAGCAAGGGCTGAGGCTGAACCACATTGATAACGCCAGTCGATTAACGGAGATGGAGTTCGTGATGCCTTTGGCCGCACTCGACTGCCAGCGATTGAATCGACTCGCCGCGCGATATGATGCGTTATCAGCCCGAGCTGGCCAGCTCACCTTTGACACGGCGCGCGGGATGCTAAAAGGCTTTATCGATTTGACCTTCCGCGCCGATGGTAAGTATTACGTGCTGGATTGGAAGTCGAACCATTTAGGGGACAGTGTGGCCGATTACCATCCTGAGGCGCTCAAAGAGGCGATGATCGCGCACCGATACGACTTTCAGTACCAGATCTATACCTTGGCGCTGCACCGCTTTTTGCGCCAGCGGATCCCCGATTATGATTACGACACCCATGTGGGGGGCGTGTTTTATTTCTTTTTACGGGGCGCCAGTGATAGCGGCGAGACCGGTGTATTCGCGCACCGTCCCGATAAGGCGCTGATTGACGCCTTGGACAACCTGTTTGCTGGAGAGTCGGTATGAAACAAGCATTAATGGCACTTTACCAGCGCGGGGAATTGCGAGCGATTGATATGCAATTTGCTTGTTTGATGGGCGAAGAAGACACCCAATTAGATAAGGCTGCTATCACCGTATGGGCGGYGCTGCTGAGTCGCGAAGTGGGCAAAGGCCATGTCTGCCTTGACTTAAACCAGTGGCAGCCACCCAGTGGCGTCGCTTGGCAGCCTTTATTGGCGCACATTGATAGCCAAGCGCCAAGCGAGCAATTGGCACAGGCGTCGGTGGTGTCTGACGGGACGCAGGCGACGCCCTTAGTGCTTGCCGGACACCGATTGTATTTACATCGCTACTGGCATGCCGAGCAGCAAGTGGCGGGACATATTCGCCAGCGTCTGACGGCGCTACCGGTACCGGATGAGGCCAGACAAACCCTAGATAATTTATTTGCCGCCTCACAGGCAGAGATAGACTGGCAAAAAGTGGCGGCAGCCACCGCGTTGACCCAGCCT
>NZ_MUFO01000076.1:0-5890 GCF_001995345.1 Salinivibrio sp. IB872
TTTTAATATAGAGTATTTACTCGCTAACTTATTTGAAACAATTTGATAAGTCAGAGAAATGTCAATTTGTCATATCAATGTTCTTTTGCCTATAAAAAAATAAAACTTGAGGCATTGCTCCAAGCTTGATGATCTTTAATTAATGTCTAACTTTCTGTTCGGTATGCTGAGTCGCCGTTGATAGGTAGTAGATAACACCTTTCAGCAGTAACACAGTGTTAACATTGGCCGGTGCAGACTGAGAGGCACTGAGCCATGTTGTCTTTTTGGTGAAGGTATCGAGGGTTCAAAGTGTCCAAAGAAGGAAGTGTTGCGCCAAAAGAGCGTATAAATATCAAATACGTACCGGCGACAGGTGATCAGCAAGCTGAAGTCGAATTGCCTCTAAAAACATTAGTGGTTGGCGACTTTAAAGGTCAAACAGAAGATACACCCGTTGAAGATCGCTCGACTGTCTCGGTTGACAAAAACAATTTTGAAGACGTGATGCGCGAAAGCGACTTGCGTATTTCTACCACTGTTAAAAACAAGTTAACCGATGACGAAGATGCGGAGTTACCTGTTGAACTCGCGTTTAAGTCTTTGTCGGATTTCTCTCCCGATGCAGTTGCTGCACAAGTCCCAGAGCTAAAGAAACTGATCGAGCTTCGTGAAGCATTGGTTGCTCTTAAAGGCCCTCTCGGCAATATCCCAGCGTTTAGAGAGCGACTACAAGATCTCCTTAATTCAGAAGACTCTCGAGAGAAGCTTCTCGCTGAATTGAATATTGTCAGCGTCGATGAAGATACTTCTAAAGAGTAATTGGATAAGTTTCAACTAACTAAGCGCTAGGAAAATCAAACATGTCAACAAATGAATCGGTGTTAGAGTCGCCAGAAGTCAAAGAAGGCGGCTTACTTGACGAGATCATGGCTCAAACCCGCATCGCACCAAGTGAAGAAGGTTATGATGTTGCAAAAAAAGGTGTTGCGGCATTTATTGAAAATCTGATTGGCAACGATCAAACCAAAGAGCCTGTTAATAAGTCGCTGGTCGACCAAATGCTCGTCGAGCTCGACAAGAAAATCAGTGCGCAAATGGATGAAATTCTTCACGAAGACTCATTTCAACAAATGGAGTCGGCATGGCGCGGTTTGAAGCTTTTTGTCGACCGCACTGACTTTCGTGAGAACAATAAAGTCGACATTCTTCATGTGACCAAAGAAGAACTGTTAGACGACTTTGAGTTTGCGCCGGAAACGACACAGTCAGGCCTTTATAAACACGTCTATTCATCTGGTTATGGACAATTCGGTGGTGAACCGACTGGTGCCATTATTGGTAACTATGCCTTTACACCGTCGACGCCAGATATGAAGCTGCTTCAATACATGGGCGCGTTGGGCGCTATGGCCCATGCACCATTTATCTCGAGTGTAGGCCCTGAGTTTTTTGGTATTGAGTCTTTTGAAGAGCTACCTAACATCAAAGATGTGAAGTCTATCTTTGAAAGTCCAAAGTATACTAAATGGCGTGCGCTCCGTGAGTCTGAAGACGCGCGTTACCTGGGTTTAACCGCGCCTCGCTTCTTATTGCGTGTTCCTTATGACCCGACTGAAAACCCCATTAAATCATTTGTCTATCATGAAAATGTGAGTCAGTCTCATGAGCACTACCTTTGGGGTAACACTGCGTTCGCCTTTGCAACTCGTCTGACTGATAGCTTTGCAAAATACCGTTGGTGTCCAAACATCATCGGTCCTCAAAGTGGCGGTGCGGTTGAAGACCTACCGGTTCACGTTTATGAGTCAATGGGCGCGCTACAGAGCAAGATCCCAACCGAAGTTCTGATCACCGATCGTAAAGAGTTTGAACTGGCAGAAGAAGGCTTTATCGCCCTAACCATGCGTAAGGGTAGCGACAATGCTGCATTTTTCTCTGCAAACTCGATTCAAAAGCCGAAGGTGTTCCCAAATACCAAAGAAGGCAAGGAAGCAGAGACGAACTATAAACTGGGTACTCAGCTGCCATACATGATGATTATCAACCGTTTAGCGCACTATATTAAAGTGCTACAGCGCGAGCAGATCGGCTCTTGGAAAGAGCGTCAAGATTTGGAGCGTGAGCTGAATACTTGGTTGAAGCAATATGTCGCCGATCAAGAGAACCCGCCTGCAGATGTACGTAGCCGTCGTCCTCTTCGTGCCGCAAAAATTGAAGTGGCTGATGTTGAGGGGAATCCAGGTTGGTATCAGGTTTCTCTTGCGGTGCGTCCTCACTTCAAATATATGGGCGCGAACTTTGAACTGTCTCTTGTTGGTAGGCTTGATCAGTAATCATGTCATACATCGCACTAGAAGACAGTGTATTTGGTGTCGGCTTCCTTGAGCGCCTGGAAGCCGGCGCTAAGCCTGTGTCGATTACCCAAGGACCAGAAACTCGGGATGTCGTTAATTCGATAAAAAAGAACATTGCTAATGTATTGAACACGCGTACGGGCGGAGCACAAAGCTCTCCAGGACTTGGACTGATAGATTTCAACGACGCGACGCTTGAAAGCTTAGATCTTTCATTGCGTGTGAAACTAGCGATTAAACAGTGTCTGGAAACCTACGAGCCGCGGTTAACTAATATATTAGTGAGTTCTGATTACGACGAACATTCACCATTGACGCTACGATTCAATATCGTCGCAACGGTTAACAGTGAAGCACTCCATGAAAAAGTGCAGTTGAGTTTGTTGTTGGATCAAAATCGCCAGTATCGGGTGTTGTAATTGCTATGACGCAAGACAAGTATTTTCGTGAAGAACTCGCGTTTCTTAAAGAGCAAGGTAAAGCCTTTACTGAGATCCATCCTCAGTTATCTCGATTTTTACATGGGAGACATACGGATCCTGATGTAGAGCGGTTATTAGAAGGCTTTGCTTTTCTCACAGGCAAACTGCGTGAAAAAGTTGAAGATGACTTTCCCGAACTGACCCATAGCATTATCAATATGCTATGGCCTAACTACTTGCGCCCTGTTCCTAGCATGTGCATCACCCAATTTTTGCCCGATCGAAGCGTGAGTGAAAAACAGGTGATTGGTCAAGGGACAGAGCTAGACAGTATTGCTGTGATGGGTACGCAGTGTCGTTTTCAGACTTGTCGCGATGTCGAGCTTTATCCATTGAAATGCGAAAAAGTGCACGCAGAGCATACACGTGAAGCGACGACCATCCAGCTCCAAATGATGCTAGATGGCGATATGTCTGCCAGTGATGCAGGGATTGATTCGCTACGTTTTTATATCGGTGGTGACAATTATAGTGCTCAGATGATTTATCTGTGGCTCAATCACTATCTAGAGAAAGTGACCGTTAGCGTGGACGGCACTCGGTTTTCTTTACCACGAGATACGTTTCAGACAGTGGGGTTTAATCCCGGAGACAGCCTACTTCCGTATCCGCAAAATGTTTACGATGGTTATCGGATCCTGCAGGAATATTTGTCTTTTCCTGAAGCGTTTCACTTTTTTGATATAAGTGGGCTAGATAAAGCATTACCCCAAAATGTTTATGGGCAGTTCTCTATTCAGTTGCACTTGTCGAAAACGTTACCCGCCGACGTTCGTGTTAGACAGGACAGTTTTCAGCTGTTCTGCACGCCTGTTATCAATTTATTTAGCCATGATGCCGACCCGATAGATTTGAGCGGTAGAAATACCGAGTACAAAGTGATTCCGTCGAGTCGTAAGCCCTCACATTATGAAGTATTTAGCATTGATAATGTGACCGGGCGTCAAGATAGATTGGTTGATGGGAAACCGGTACGTGGGCAAAAGCGTGTTTATACCCCGTTTGAAAGTTTTCAACACGAAGTAGAACGTGTCAGAAACCGAGAAACGCTTTATTACCGAGCACGTGTTAAAGACAGTATTAGAGGTGATGGATTTGAGTCTTTTATCTCCTTTATACGAGGGGATGAATCGGACTCGATTGGTGTCGACGAAGCGGTGTCAGTGAAGCTGACGTGTACGAATCGACAATTACCTCTTGATCTGGGAGTCGGCGATATCTGTGAACCCACAGATACATCGCCTCCGTTTGCGGAATTCGAAAATATTACCATCCCGACGCAATCATTGCGCCCGGTGTTGGATGGCAGCTTATTGTGGATGTTGATCTCGAATCTATCATTGAACTATTTATCGCTGCTCTCGAAAGATGCGCTGAGCTGTGTTTTAACCGCTTATGATTTTAGGGCATTGGTAGATAGACAAGCCGAACGAGTAGGTAAGAAAAGGCTAGACGCCATTGAAAAAATTGAGTCTAAGCCTATGGACAAGCTTCTCAAAGGGATGCCAGTGAGAGGCCTAAAATCAACGCTTTACTTAAATCAAGATGGGTTTGGGTCAGAGGGCGACTTATACCTGTTTGGAACGGTGCTCAGCCATTTTTTCTCGCTGTATGCGAGCATTAACTCTTTCCATGAGCTGACCGTTATTAATACAACGAATAACGAGACTTATACATGGCAGACGAAAGTCGGGATGCAGCCGCTGATATAAAAAATGAAACAGATGGCCGCACAATGACTGACTTAGTGCCAGATGTTCGGCCTTACAATTTTTATCAATTAGTGGCATTGCTACAGAAGCATGGAGCCATTGATCCCGATCAAGAAGATTGGGAACGAGAGTGCAAACTGGTTTTTAGTGCCAACCCGAGCTTAGGGTTTGCGGCTTCTGATGTGGCGTCGTTGCACGATCAGAATGGTCATGCGGTGATGCTCACCAATTTTTTAGGTCTTGCGGGCTCGCAGTCCCCTTTACCCGGTTTTATCACAGAGCAATTGCTTCATGAGGAACCGGGAGGGATTAAACGGCCCTTTCTCGACTTTTTTAGCAATCGCTTGATTGCGTTGGTCTACCGGATATGGCGCAAGTATCGATATTACATTCGCTTTCAACCAGGGGCAGAAGATCAGTTTTCAGCGCAGTTGTTTGCGCTGGTTGGATTGGGTGATCCGCAGTTACGCGGAGAAACACCAATCAATTGGTGCAAGATGCTGGCAGGATTAACGCTAGTTGTCGCCAATGCGCAAGCGCTGGAATCTGGCTTGTCAGCTCAGGTCCGTTTTGTTGACTCCGGTGGTGTCATTGGCTCCGACTTTAGTGCTGATTGGCGGTTAACCGATCGATTGGGTCGTGTGAGCGGTCGTCATTGTGAAGTCGTTGTTGTTGATGGCGCATTTTGTGTGCGCGACGACTGTGGAGAAACGTTTGTCAATGGTACGCATATGCCTTTAGGGAAAGGTCAGTTAGCCCGGTTGGCACACAAAGACGAGATACAAGTCGGTCCTTATCAAATTCGCGTGCTTACCGGCGAAGACGCGGAGTTTGATGGGGGGCACGTTGACACCTTATTTGAAACGCAGCAACACGATCTTTTGGCCGATGGGCCTAGTCAAGAGATTGATTCGGGCGAAGAAGAACCCGAGCTCACTCAAGCGATTGATCCGTTAAAAGAGCTCGACGCCCAAAACAAAGACAATCAAACGTCGAACTGGCTCTTAAATGGAGACAAAGAGCAGAAGCAGCAATCCTCTGCTGAGTCTTCATTGATCGCTAAAGACAATCTCGTTGAACGAAAGCCCTCGTTTACGCCGCAAGCAGATAGTGAAGATGTCATGTCGGCATCCGTCAAACTAAAGCGTATTTTTGGCTTTGGGCAAAAGAAATCTCAAAAGCGTGAATTTCACGCATCGAAAGCAAAAGAAGCGCTGAATCGCGTCATGTCACCTGAGACGATGCATCAAACGAAACAGAGCGAGAGAAAACCGATGGATGAAAAAGAACTAGGGCTGTTGGAGCAAGAAGTGGCGAAGAGCTTAAGCCATGAGCCTACTTCGTCACCACAGCCTAATAA
>NZ_MUFO01000077.1:0-5879 GCF_001995345.1 Salinivibrio sp. IB872
GGTTATCAGCAACTATAATCCCCATCTCTTCTGGGAAAGAAATATCTATAGTTTGGGTAATGACTGCGGAACCTGCTACTGAGGAGGTCAGCTCGTTTGTAAACGCTATATCGGTTGGGCATAAATTATCGAACGAAGCCACTCCTTTTACTTCAATATCTCTACCCTGCCACTCACAACCTAGCTTTTCAGCTATTTTTGAAAGTTTCACAGATTTATTTAGCTTATAACCCATCTTACTACCTCAAAGCTTTCTGCATAATCTGCACCAATCTGAACGCCTCTTGTTTTAGCTAAAGAAAGAATAAAATCTTTACTCATATAATCTCTATTAGATTGCGATTTATAACACTGCAGCGCTGAGTACTTTGCTAGTATATGTTGCTCGTCTAGCTTCACAAATGAGGTTGTATCAAAGCTCAAGTTATTCCAAATAAGCTCATAACCTAAAATTGTGGTATTCTTAAAGGCTCTTAATCCTTCCTGCGCAATTGTTGTATGATCTTGGTGTATATCTTTTAGAGATGGCATTAAGACTAGATCAAAATCTTTACTTCTTCTTATATCGATTAAATCTTCGAGAATTTCTTGGCGCTCATAATTTAACTTTCTCACTTGATAGTTAAAAATAATCAAGTTTTCTTCRGGTATACCTAATTCACTTGTTGCATTTCTTACTTCTGTTTTCAAGATATCCTTTGGTAGATGCTCGGGAACAGACTCTTCAGCCGTTGAAAAGGCAACATAAGTCACACTTGCCCCTTGCTTTATAAGCTTTGATATAAAACCTCCCGCTCCCAATTCACCGTCATCAGTGTGAGGCGCAAGGACTAAAACATTTTTAAAGTTGATATCCATATCATAAAGACCTATACAAAGAGATTAATTTCCTCTCTTCAGAAGACCATAAAAAATCATTTTTAGCCACTGCTGAATTATGTTTAAAAATATCTTTTAGAGTAGCAACCTCGAGATTATCAACCAGTTGAGCAATCGTATCGGAATCACTTGGATCTACGTTATAACCTACTGTTCTCTCTTTATTAAAAGATACCCAGTCACCAAAATTTGGCATAATGACAGTCAAACCACACTGCATATATTCAAATAACTTTAAAGCATAAGACATATAGTATTGCCCAACATTGTTAAACAATATCAGACCAATCGAATTCTCTCCATAAACATTATACAACTCTTCCCTATTTAAGACGCCAAGGTATACTGTATTCTTCCAACCAGGATGTATTTTCGCAGCAGCATGGTCACTCGGCGAGATAGGCCCTGCCAAAGTTAGTTTATAGCGAGCATCAAAACTAGAAAGAATCTCTATAAGGTCAAGCATATTGTACAAGCCACGAGCTTGACTCAGCCCACCAACATATAACAAATCAAACTTTGATCGATCTTTATAGTGAATATTTTCAATAATATTTGTTGGGAAATTAGCAATCAACTCCGTTTTAGAAAACTTCTTAAACTTATTAAGCATTGCTATTTGAGGAACAATCAAAGCATCAAATTTCTTACAGGCATATATTTCATATCGTGAGTAAAGCCACGATATAAACCTCCGAAGATAAATTGGTATCCACTCTTTATCCAATATCTGTAAATCGGTGTTTTCATGTATGTCAAAAATAACTTTCTCACCAGAATTCTTTAGCTTAAGACCAATGGGAATCAACTCAGGATCATGCAGGTGATAAATATCTGCATCTAGGTCCAATGCTTTAGCTAAAACACGTTCTGGTGCATTACGAATGCGATCTAAACGTCCCTTAGATGCACCTACATCGAAGATTTTTACATTATTTTTAGTTTCGTCACCCTTACCGTCAGCAACGACCAGTGAAACAGCATAGCCATTATTTGCAAGAGAGTTGCACTCCTTGATGAAGATACGGGTATCAAAGCGAGAATGGACGGAAGTTAGATGAGCGACTTTAATATTAGATGGCATTGTAAATCTCTTTCAAAACTTTTTCCTGATCTTCCCAACAATATTTTTTTCGAGCAGAAAAAACATTTCTCTGAATAACATCGTAGTCTTGATCCAAAGAAGATTCTACGGCTTTCCTTACGCCTTCAACAGTGTTTTCCTCCGCAACGATTCCGATACCTTCTATTTCAACCAGTCGTTTCATTTCAAATAAATTTGAGGTTAACACTGGTAAACCAGCCATCAGATACTCAAACATTTTGTTAGGCAAGCAGTAGCGGTAGCTGAGGCATGAGTCTTCAATAAAAGAAACACCGTAGTCAGCAGAGCTTGTGTAATCCAGTAAAACATCCGGGCTAACGGCTTTATGAAATAAAATAGTACTTTGCTGTTGTTCCTTTTCCCGAATTAAACCTTCTAGAGGGCCATAACCCATGAAAACCAAAACATTTTTATCAGAATCAAGTTCAGAAAAAGCTTCCAGCAGCAATTCAATGCCTCGCCCTTTGCTTAGTCCGCCCTGGTAAAGAAAAATTTTTTGGTCAGCGCGTATGTCTAATTTATCACGAAACAAGTTTCGTTTTTTTTGCTCATGATACGTAGGGCAATTTAACACAAGATGAGGTTTGGTAATATTGTAGAGCTTTGAGTATTCATTAGCGATGGAATCACTGACTGTAATAACAGCATCAGCATATCTAACCAACTTTCCTTCCAGCAATTTCTTGGCTCTCTTCTCCACGCCTTTTAGACCATTAATCTCTGTTTCGTATTCATGGCAATCGTAAACAATTTTTTTATTTCTACCARACAGTTTGATTAGCAAACCAACAGGCAAGGCATTCAAGTCATTACAATGGATGATATCAGATTTTATAAAGCGAGATGCAGCTCGAACCAAAAACTCTAAATATTTGATAATTTGAACAGGCTTTGATTTGGACCAAGGTCTGCTCCTTAATTTTATTCTATTCACTGCAACTCCACCCAAGCTTTCTTCTTCAAGTAGCCCATCATTATGCATTGCAACAACAGTTGTCTCAAAACCAAGCTGAACAAGTGATTTTGATATTTTTAAAACCCGACTATCGTTTGTGAAGTCATTGAGTACGATGTTAGCAACTTTTTTCATCATCTAAAACCAAAAGGCTTGGATATAAATCCAAGCGTAAACCAAAAAACAGCCCAGGAGACGCCTGTAGCCAAGTTAGCGAATATTAATATATATAAGAGAATAAAGGCTGAGTAGATTGCAACCATTTGTGAACCATATCTATTAGGTTCGCATGCTCCTACCCACTTACTATCACGATATATCTGGTAAAAAACACTAGCGAACAGTGTTATCACAATAGTCACTCCGACTAAGCCWAAGTTCGCCATCACATGAGGAAGAAAACTATGTAAGGTTTCACCTGCATTACCTGTCGTTAAATATGCAACATTCATGTTACCTAATAAAGGGGCATACCCAAGCTGATTAGCGCCCGTCTCCATTAAAATATCCATTCGACTCTGTAACGAAGTGTTAGTTCCCGAACCAAAGCCTAATAGTCTTATGCTTGTAATATCAAAATCAAAGAGACTTATTATTAACGTCAATATACCAGCAAAAAAAGCCAAACCAAGTAAAGCCATCAAGCTTAGATACCTAAGTAAACGCTTAGACCAAGGCAAGGCTAATTGATGCCTGAGATAGCTCAACCAAAGCTTTTTTTGGGGAATTATAATAGCCATTACAAGAGTAATAAGACAAACCCCCAAAATAACTGCCGTTGCGCTATTAGAGCCAAATAACTGCGAACTAATGAGAGATAAGATTGTCGACAATGTATAAATAGCCAGCCAAAAAACATCAATTTTAAAATAACGATGATTACGAATACTTTTTAACACTAGACTAATATAATAAAAGGAAACAAGAACAAAGGAAATAGATAGAAAATTACCTGATCGTTGGTAATTACCGTCAACACCCTCCAAATAAAAAAGCGTATCATGTAAGCGGTGGGAAAAGTTGTAAAGCATCCAAACTACCAGTAGAAAAAAAAGAGAAATAACCAATTTTTCTAGTGCTAACTCACTACGATAAGAGAACGTCGTGTAATAGCTTAATCCTAGTAACGAGCCCAAAAAATAAAACAATAGCATGCCGCCCGTTGTAGCTACCGTTATCTGCTTAAGATACTCTAAATCATTTAAATCTAAGATAACACGTAACGCTATCCAACTCATCAGCAAAAGAAAGAAAGTTAAGTGAATGCGGACGTAGATATTTTCGCTTAGCGAGCGCATCAAGAAAGACACCACTGAGAGACTGACAAACCCGATGAGGAGCGGCAATGCTGTACCCATTTCTCCGACATTAACAATATTAGCATTTAAGTATATCAGCAACGTGATTACTTGAAGAATAGTTATAACCTTTAATAAGGATGACGACTTTGATAGAATTAAATTCACAAACGACTTCCTAACACATTGTTATAAATATTTTTTAAGTGAGTGGTCTTAAAGTAGGAGTTATGCCAAAGCAAACCAAAAGTGCCGCTTACCTGCTGACAGCGCATTTTCAATTGTTGCATTTTCGCTTCTGCTGCATCAGTCACACCTAGGCCTAAGTAAACAGAGCCAATCACGGTACACTCCATCACTACCAACGGCCTAATACGCAAACTCATTTGTTCTTGTGCTACTGGATCAAATGCGGGAAATTCATGACAAGTGCCACAGCGAAATCCAGGCCGATCAGCGTAACTCAGAGTAGAATCATAGCTCATATCCGCGTTGGCCCAAGCGCGCATAGTTGTCGGTTGTTCCCAACGTAAGTAATGCATACGGCCTCCCCATTGGCTTTGCTCGATTCCCTCTTCCGCACAAATACGTTTAAGGCGCTCTGCTTCTTGCTTAATCAATTCAGGCTGCTGAAATGTGTCATAACTCGGATGCAGTCCGATTTCATGACCACGTTCGTGGATTCGGCGCATCAAATTACGGATCACAGGATGCTCAGGTTCATAGTCGGCGTCATGAGAATGATTGCCACCACAGATGAAATAAAACGCACTTTTGATATTGTTGGCTTCAGATATATCCATCAACCACTCAAAGGTGTTATAAGGATCGGTTGGGTGTAGCTGGCTGCCTGTCGCAAGTTTAACATAGGGCGCAATAAAAAAAGCCTTGAGATCACGCCGTTTGAGCAGGTGACCTGCCATCATTCGAGCAATGGTTGACCAAGGCTTAAAGCCATACAGACTAGGGCTATCGACATCATGCGACACCTTGATACTGAATGCATGTTTTTTAAGCGCCAACTCAGGCCAGACACGCTGAATAACCTGCCCTAGAATCATCAACCACTCATCGACAATCGGGCGCTCTAGATAACCATGCCTATAAGCATGAGAAGAAACAGCTAGGAAGCGTTGGTGATTATCTAAATCCTTACGTTCTACTTCTTCTAATCTCGTTAGCATCCAGTAGGTTAAACCTAGGATATCGTAATGAATCGTCGCTCCTTTTTCATTTAGCTCTACCAGCGGCTCGGGTAAGTCGATTTCTGATGGCGCAGGGATAACGTCTTCTATAGGGCCAACATAGCTCTCGCTGCTTGCTTGCCATTGCTGGCATGAAAAGTCAGAAAGAGACCTATGAAATACGCTTTGTAATTGGTCAAAAAAAATTACATTTTCGTTATTTGGTAAGGAAAGCAGTAGCCCCCTCTCTTTCTCTGTCAAAGATATTTTATGCCCGAAACGCTCAAATAAAATATTTTCAAGCCAATGTAGAGATGAAGTAGTAAAAAAACTCATTATATGTATTATCTTTTGATTAATGATAATATGTAAGCTTACACTTTATAGGAAATACCTATCACACTCATCAAAATATTCCCGGCACCAGTGACCATCTAAAGAAGCATATGATATAGATG
>NZ_MUFO01000078.1:0-5338 GCF_001995345.1 Salinivibrio sp. IB872
AATAAACTCGAAGTCGATGGCACGGTCGATTTTACGAACAAGATGGTCTTTGGGAACAAGTTGTTCCATCGTCACCATTTCAAGTTCATATTGGTGTGGAGAAGGTTCTTGAAGCATACCGGAGCATCCCTATTGCGACACTCCTATTAGATCAAAGGTCTAGCTCGAAAGCTAGACCTTTGTCAGCAGTCTGAGGCGTCGAGAGACGCCTTTTTACGTTGTAACGAACTCGCTTCCTGTAATTATTTACGCTCCAACCATACACCCGCTTCGGTATGGTGGGTGAACGGGAATTGATCGAACAGCGCACAGCGACTAATGCGGTGTGTTTGGCTGAGGCGTTCTAGGTTCTCGACCAAAGTCTCAGGGTTACAGGAGATATATAAAATCCGATCGTAACCTTGCACCATTTTGCAGGTTTCATCATCCATGCCCGCACGAGGAGGATCGACAAAGATGGTATTGCACTGATAGTCACTCAGCGTTACCCCTTGGTCTTTTAAGCGGCGGAATTCGCGCTCGCCATTGATCGCTTGAGTGAACTCTTCGGCAGACATGCGAATAATTTGCACATTGTCGATGTTGTTGGTGGCAATATTGTATTGCGCCGATTGTACCGAGGGTTTCGCCAGCTCGGTGGCGAGGACGCGGCGAAAGTTTTTCGCTAATGCCAGTGAGAAGTTGCCATTCCCACAATACAGCTCCAGCAAATCACCTTGGCTATCGCGGGTGCAATCAATGGCCCATTCCAGCATTTTCTCCGCCACCGGCCCGTTTGGTTGGGTAAAGCTGTTTTCAATTTGCTGGTAGATCAATGTCTGACCATCGGCATTGAGTTTTTCCAAAACGTAGTCGCGGTCTAGCACTTTCTTTTGCTTGCGCGCACGGCCAATCAGGTTGAGGTTAAACCCCTCATCGTTCAAACGTTGTTTAAGTGCTTGCGCGGCCTCGTCCCACTCTTCGTTTAGCTGGCGGTGATACAGCAAAGACACCAAGATCTCACCGCTTAAAGTGGAGAGAAAATCAATTTGGAAGAGCTTACGTCGCAACGCGTCGTTAGGCTTGATGGCATCCATCAATAGCGGCATGAGGTCATTGATCAAACGGCTTGCGGCAGGAAAGGTATCGACCCGATATTTCTGCTTGGTCGCAGGATCAAACATGATGTAATACAGGTCGTCGCCTTCATGCCATACTCGAAACTCTGCGCGCATCCGATAGTGGGTTTCCGGTGAGCGAAAGATCTCTAGCTCAGGCGCATGAAACGGCGCGAGTTGGGTAGTGAGTCGTTGTACTTTCTCAGCAAGCTGTGTGTCGTAGTCAACGGCGGTGTGAGCCTTGGTCATGATGGCTGCCTCAGCGATTGGAAAATGAGCGCAGATTTTAGACAAATCCCCAGCCATGTCCACCCTTGCTCACGATTCTCCTTTATTCGATAGGGTTATCAATGGACAATATCCATCTAGACGGCTACTATCCGTGAGCGGGTACGCGATCAGCAAGTATAAGCCTGTTGGTCACTGGAATGCGGTGAGAATCCGCAACTGACGCGCAGCGGTGTAAGAGAACGACCCTAACTCGGCGCTAGGCCAGACACTGTCGCCAATACTGTTTAACAGTATGCGATGGGAAGTCGTTAGCAGTAGGCGGCGAAAGCCATGCTCTTAAGTCCGAACACAGCCCGCCCCGCAGCATAACGCTGCATATTCTCGCGATAGAAAGGAATAACCAATGAACAAACAGATTGTGGCGAGCCTAGTGGCGGCGTCATTACTCCCTGTGAGCGCGTGGGCAGAGCAAAACACCGAAACGGTGGTGGTGACTGCTAGTCGGTTTGAGCAGTCAGATGCTTCAGTGTTGCAATCGGCAACTATCTTAACGCGTCAAGACATTGCGCGCTTGCAGGCGCGAAGCCTTGTCGATGTATTGCGTACGGTGCCGAGCATCGAGATTGCTCAAAGCGGAGGCCGTGGACAAATTGCCTCTATTTTTATGCGCGGCACGGAATCAGACCACTCTTTAGTCTTGATTGATGGCATGCGTATGGCGTCATCCATCAAAGGCTCGGTGGATTTTAATCAGATCCCAGTAAACAGTATCGAGCGTATTGAGATTATTCGCGGCGCACGCGCGACACTTTATGGGTCGAGCGCGATCGGCGGGGTGATTAATATCATCACCAAAAGCAATAAAGAGCGAGCCAATGTCTCAGCGACCGTAGGCAGTTTGGATCATCATGCTGTTAGTGGCGCATGGGCAACAAAATTGGGCGATAACGGTCACTTCTCTGGTGCGGCTGGGTATGAGTCGAATGATGGATACAATGTTCATCCAACGACAAGTAACCAAGGTGATCAGCATGGTTTTACCGGCCGCAATGCGCAGCTTGGATACAGTCATCGCTGGAATCCATCTTGGTCGGCCGATATCACGGGGCGCTGGTACCAGAATGAGTACGATTACGATAATTTTGGTAGCTTAAAACATGGCTGGTTAGAAAGCCAAGCACTGGCCAGCACGCTGAACTATCGCTCTGATGTCTGGAGTGCAACACTCAGCGCAGAAATCTCCCAACAAGAAAACTTCGACTTCAGCCCTGGCAGTGACCGTAAAAACAATAAAACTTCAGATGTTGAGCAAATCTCTACCTCGTTGGGACTCCAGTATCAAGCCACGGAGGATTGGCTGCTTGGTGGTGGTGTGGATTATCGTCAAGGTACCTTTAATGAAGGAAGCTTGATTACCAACCCCGATGATATTGCAATCAACCCGCGTGATAACCTTGGCACTTACCTTTTAACGCAATTTAGCCCAGTAGAGTCACTATCTATTGAGGCAAGCGCACGCTCGGATGATAACGAACAATACGGACAACATACGACGTGGCAGACAAGCGCGGGTCTTGCGATAGCGGAAGGGTATCAATTGGTCGCCAGCTACGGCACCGCTTTTAAGGCCCCAAGTCTGACTGAACTTTACGGATGGGGCGGTAATGCAACGCTCAAGCCGGAGGAATCATCCAACACCGAGCTTGCTCTTCGTGGTGTGACGGCTGACGTTGATTGGTCACTTACAGGCTATATAAATCGCATTGATAATCTCATTCAGTATGCAGGTAGTTACCCCAACGGTCAGAACCAAAACGTGGGCGAAGCTAAGATCGAAGGCGTTGAGTTTATTGCTAACTTTGATGTCCACGCTTTAAATAACCGCATATCGTTAGAATATAAAGACCCTAAAAATGAGAAATCAGGCGAGCAGCTCGCACGTCGCGCTAAACGGATAGCGAAGTGGGATGCATCCTACCAATGGGAGCGACTGCAGCTCGGTACTCAGTGGCAGTATCAAAGTGAACGTCTGGATTATTCCGGTGGAGAGATGTTGGGAAGCTATAGCCTGTGGACGATTACTGCTTCCTATCAGGCGACCGATAATCTGACCGTAAAAGGTAAAGTCGATAATGTATTTGATAAAGACTACGAAACCGCGGGTGGTTATCCGTCAGCTGAACGCGGCTATTTTATGACGTTAGACTATCAGTACTAGTGCCTGTTTCACGGCGAAACTAGCTTTAATCGCGCCTTTATCGTTATGATAAGGGCGTTTTTTTATTGAGTGGCTGGATCATGGCGCAACCCCATATTCTGATCTTTGACTCCGGTGTCGGAGGCTTATCTGTCTACCAAGCGATCAAGGCAAGTTTGCCGAGCGCTCAATATACCTATTTGTTCGACAATGCCGCTTTCCCCTATGGCGAATTAGAAGATCAACGCCTAGTGCATCGCGTACTTACTCTGATCAAAGCAACCTGTGAGCGCCATGCAGTCGATATCATCGTCATCGCGTGTAATACGGCCTCGACACTCGTGCTGCCGACACTGCGCGACGCACTCTCTATACCGGTTGTTGGCGTGGTGCCAGCGATCAAGCCAGCGGCGGCTTTGAGTCAACACAAAGCTATCGGTCTGCTCGCGACCCCAGCCACCGTCAACCGGCCTTATACGGCACAACTGATCGCAGATTTCGCCAAAGATTGCCGAATTGTCTCGGTAGGGACAACAGCATTAGTACATATGGCAGAGCGTAAACTGCGTGGGGAAGCGGTGAATCAGCAAGACCTTAGCGCCATACTTGCACCGTTTGATTCGCACATCGATGTCTTGGTGCTAGGCTGTACCCACTTTCCACTCTTACATGATGAAATACAGGCGGCGATGGGTAAACAGGTCCAGTTAGTTGACTCCGGCAGTGCCATTGCACGTCGTGTTGCCTCATTAGTTACGCCGCAAGCATCTGTCACCAGCGATAACAGTGATGACAATCGCGCATACGCAACGGCGACGCCTATAAAGGCCATCGCCTTGTCTGATTATATCCGCTCGATTGGGCTAGAATGCGTTAGCTATGCTCCCGCTTTTTTGGATCGTTCGCTTCACGCACTTTAAGTGTGCGCTCGCCGTAAACATTGTTGTTTAGGGCATCGATAGCATCATCTGCATGCGCAGCCGCCATCACAACAAAACCAAAGCCTCGACGTTTACCGGTACGCTTGTCCTTCATTAACCGTACCGCAAATACTTCTCCATGCTCGCCAAACAGGGACTTCACATCATTTTCATTGGCGCGATAAGGCAGGTTGCCGACATAAATCGTCTTACTCTGAGGGGGCTCTTCCTCTTTTGTTGCAACGGTCACTGTGGCTTGGGGAGCATATAAGCAGGCAATACCACTGATAACCGCACCGGCAGCGAAAGCCAATGCGGGAGAAACCGTACTCATTAGGTTTACTACAATGGCACCGAGGATGGCGATGGTGATAATCAATACAAAAGCAATTGGTGATTTCATAAGCGTCATAAGCGTTAATACAAGTAATAAAGTGATGGTACGCAAGACAATTTGGCAGCGGCGTACCCTTAAATGGTTCTTAGAAAATCAACCAGCGTTACTTCTTGGTAAAAGGCGCGTAGCTATAATGTTTCAAATCGCTGGTTATTCATCATTTTAGGTGGATTCTTGTCCACTCGAAATAAAAAACGCGAAAAACCCTTGTCAGTGTGATCCGGGTCGCTATAATGCGCCCCATCGACACGGCACACAGGGCAAGCGCTCAGCGGCCATGTCGGGGCAAAAAATCATTTAAAAATAAACGCTTGACGTTAGTTTTTAAATGATTAAGATAGCCCACCTACTTAACGCCGACAACGCGTTAGGGGAGTCAAAAAGAGGTTTTGTTTTCGCCGGTTGGCATCAACAAAAAGATAAAATTTCTTCTTGACTTCATCGGCAAGGCGAGTAATATACGCAGCCCTGACCGAGCGAAGCAACGCTTCGCAAG
>NZ_MUFO01000079.1:0-5281 GCF_001995345.1 Salinivibrio sp. IB872
TCCATCTCAGCAGCCAAAGCAGCTTCGGTGATCTGTTTAATCAACGGCGTTAGCAGTCCATCTTTCCCGTTGAGGCCCTGTCCAGATTGCAGTGCCTTAGCAAAAGCTTGAATATCAATTTCGTATTTGTCGGACATTGATGTATCACTCCCTGTTGAGGGTTAACTATAGGAGTGACACAGACTTTTGAACACTACCTTAGTGATTGACGACATACTCGTTATAACACAGTTTTACACGTCATCTTCCGACAACATTTGACGACAATTACGAACTGTTAGTACGCGGATCTCATGGCTTAAGCTATAGATAATACGATAGCGACCAAAAATAATTTCACGATAGTTAGTATTGGGCAGTTCAGGAACAAAGCGCCCCATTTCAGGCATACTTCCAAGTAGTTCAGTTTTGTCAAAAACTTCGTTTACCCACTTTTCCGCCGCAGGTGGATTATCCAAAGAAATAAATTCCGCTGCATCGCCTAATTTCTGAAGCGCTAATGGAGACCAAACTACTTTCATTTCTTAATGCGCCCCAGTACTTGAGCACGAGCATCATCATTTGAAACACCAAGGCCTGAAGCTAATTGAGCTTCAGCTGTACGC
Organism: Salinivibrio sp. IB872; assembly: GCF_001995345.1. Taxonomy (NCBI): domain Bacteria; kingdom Pseudomonadati; phylum Pseudomonadota; class Gammaproteobacteria; order Vibrionales; family Vibrionaceae; genus Salinivibrio; species Salinivibrio sp. IB872. The sequence goes on from NZ_MUFO01000079.1 coordinate 606, forward strand.
ATTTCTTCCAGTAACTCGATCTTCTCTTGCATTGCTTCATACTCTGCAACATCGAGAACAACAGCTACGCCTTTGCCATGCTGTGTGATGACCAATGGACGGCGAGTCTCATTGATTTGTTTGATGTAAGAAGCCACACCTGCACGAAATTCAGATAAYGGCTGAATATCTTGATCGAAATGAATACGACTCATATTGAACCTCAAGTTGTACAAAGTAACGTACTAACTATAGTTCAATTAACCGTTTTGAGCAAGGAGTTGGGGTTGATTCTGTGTTAATGGGCATTGGCTATGACCACATTTGTACGATAATCGTAATGGCTACCCCACCTGCACCAATACCAAATAAAAACAGCTGCCACCAAAACAAACGCCACGATAAGTTTCCCAGCGCTTTGGTTTCTTGACGGTCACAGGAACTTACTGGCTCATTTTTGTAGCGGCAACGTGCAATTTGCGTGGTAGCACGAAAATCCCGGAGGCGATTGATGGCACACCAAACAGCCAGACCAATTGAAATAGCCAATAAGTTCATTGCGCATGTTGCGATAATTAGCAAGCAACGACTAGCAGGCTGTGCGCCAATCAAACCAGAAACTAAAAATCCAAGAAGACCTGTAGATAACCCAAGCACAAGGTTTGATGCGGACGAAAAGTAGTCTCGCGTAACACTTTGCCACCGAATGAAGCTTTCTTTATCTTCTGCAGCCACTTACTTGCGCCTCCCCATTGACATTGTATTAGTGCGCATGCGCGATTTCCCAAAACCGTTATACGCACTGTTTTTTTACCTAACTATATGTTACCAATAGAACTTATCACCTCTAATGGATACTGCTCTTCCGCTAAAATGTTCATTACACCCATCCCTAATCGTGTATTCACACTATCCCCAAGTCTTAAACTGTAACTGCATGATTCATCGACGCTTTTAACTCGCTCCCACGCTCCTGCGTGGGAATGTATATGGATTTTGAATCATGGGCAGGATTCGCCAAAAGATCACCGAACTGCACTTGATCTCTGTTCTAACACTCGCGGACAGCGTCAATATCTTTAGCGAACAAGCCGGTTCAATACTCTAGGCGGCGTGATTTTACTCAGGTTATGGAACATTCAGTGTCTGAATGATAACTAGATATGCATTCCCACGCGGGAGCGTGGGAACGAAAAAAAGCGATCGGATTATCGCCCGCTGTGAAGAGCATGGTTATCAGCCCACCATTGCCGCGCGTAGCAGTCAGTGGGATTTTTTAGCCGCCTTGGTGAAAAGTGGTGCAGGGGTAGCGTTTCTACCCGCGCCCTTATGCCAGCGCCTCAGCGCCAGCTTGGAAGACAGTGAGTTATTACTAGTGAAACCGATAAGCCCGGCGATTGAATGGCAATTGGGGTTAGTCTGGCACGGCGAGCGTTATGTCTCACGCACCGCCGAGGCCTGGATGCAGTTGTGCCAGTCGACAGAGGTGATGGAGAAATGACCGTCCACCCTTAGCTGAGCTAGTGCTGAATAATGGGCTTATGCAACGCTCAAATAAAATGTCGGCCGAGCGATACTTATTAAGGGCGTTGTTAAATTATATCGTTATAAATCCAATGTCGCGAAACCCAAAGCCCTCTTAACTTCGAGCACAGCAGTTTGAGCTTTTCTATCATTACTAATTAAAGCTAGCTCTGCAGCAGCTAGCAAGCCGTAGTCATTTGCAAACTTCATAGTATCCTTGATAAAATCGTCACTAAAGTTAGAGCCAATTTGGTGACCAGAGATTTTACGAAAAACCTGTCCTGCCCCTGAATGTGTCAAATCGTTTAAGGCTTTCCAGTTATTTTTCTTAGCGTCAGACAAACCCTTCACTTGTTTTTCTTCTATTTCTTGGACTAACACACCAAGTTTTTTCTCAAACTTGTCCCTTCTCAACAAAGCTATATCTTCCTCGCTGGAGCAATAATAAAACCACAAACCTTTTACATAGCTTTCAAAAAGACACCTTAATAACGCGCTTGCCGAACTATATAGCCGGAGTTCAAGTAAATTCAAAATTGAACGATAGTGCTCCATACAAATGGAATAAAATGAGCTAGCTACCATTACTTTATCGTTGCGAGGCAACTGTATACGATCTAGTGCTTTCTCAAGCAGCACTAGATTTCTTTTCGATTTTTCCATAAATCACCTGTGCTTATAACGAATGAAATAGACTCCGCCTCTTGAAGATCTGCCACACTTAGGAGCGGCCTTTAATAACGGAGGTAACCATGTCCACTCAATTATTTTGTGGCGTTGATCTCGCCAAGCACCACTTTTCTCTTCACGCGGTCGATTGACCACGGAAAGTCATTCTCCATAAATCTGTTTCACGCACCAAATGACTGGCTACATTAGCAAATATGTCTACGATGTACATAGGTATTGAGTCCTGTAGTGGTGTACATTATTGGGCCAGAGAATTCAACAAGCTTGGCCACGATACTCGCATCATACCCGCAAAGTACGTCGGTTCTTATCGCACAAAAACGAAAAATGACCTGAACGATGCCGTTGCCATTTGTGACGCTGTTCAGCGTTCAAACAGCCGGTTCATTCCTGCTTAAGTCACCCGAACGCAAATAGATTCTCGCGATTTATCGTGTACGAGAACATTGGCTGCCGGCGCAGCCAAAAAAATGCTATTGCCTATTGACCGGAGAAAGCCTTATATGTTTTAGCCATAAAAACCACATGTAGTGCCAGTGTCAAAGTAACAACACAATATATAGATATTTCACATTTTCAGATGAAACCAAATGAAATAACCATAAATATAATAATGTTATATTGCAACACATAGCCTAAATGATAATGTGGCATCGAGCCAATAACTGAGGAGTTTGAATGCCTACATTAAGTGTTTCCGATTTTTCTTTGATTGTTGTAACTTCAGGAAAACCAAAGCAGACAAGGGTAAGAAACATCGCTAAACGCGAACCTTACGCAGCTTTTCGCGACTACTATGGTCCGTTACGAAACTCGATTAAACGTCTTTTCATTGCAAAACGACACATTTCTCACCTCTACACGATTTGCAACCGCCAGGAAGGAAGTAAAAAGCGGAATTATGAAATGATTGTCAATACTTTTAAAGATTGGCAATCTGGTAAAAATATTCAGGCTTTTGATCCACCGAGAGAGCACTATAACTTTTCACAAACGAGCATCACTTGTAACCCTGAACTACATGTAGTCTTAGACGGGCAGCCACGCCTAGTTAAACTCCATTTTAGTAATAGTGACAAAATGACTCAGGAAAGAGCGAACATTATCTGTGCTTTGATGGAGGATTCAATTAATGACAGTGGCTTTGAATATTCAGTTTTAGACTTAACCTCAGGAAAAGAGTACTTCTTCAATGGTAACTACGAAAAAATATATGACAGAATAAATAACGAAATCAAAGAGCTCGAGATATTCTGGTTGGAACTCGCTTAAAAAGTGTGGCAGGGATGCCCATTTTTTTGAAAAACGCCCGAAGCACCGGCGCGCGCTAGCGCGTCCAGTCCGAAGGACGATCCTGCCTTTGCTTGTTGTGTGAGGACAGGTGATCACTCACCCTTATCTTTTTTATTCTTTTGATTTTCAGGCTGAAAGTCAGCCCACCAACCAATATGTTTACAATCAGCACAAATTAGATCTTGTGTGTCTTGCCCCATGATTTTTTCTTTGTGTGGTGTTTTGGTAGAACCACACTCTGGGCAAACAGCTCCAGCTCGCTTCATAGTAATTTCCTTCCTAAGTTTTTCAGGTTTATTTCACATAACGCAAAGAACAGTTGCAAAATATTTGGCACTATTTGATCGGAGCAAAACTCGAGACATTTACTTTTTCAAGTCCAACGTCCTATAACGGCTCCTTGTTTGGACACCCAACCTTCTCAGTCACGACGAGGGAGGTTTCGCTGGAGATTGTTCCATTTGTGGAACCACAGGATTAGGGCTAGACCAAACTCTGTCAGCTATCTTTGTCGCAGCCGTACCAACGACCGCACCAATCAGGGCAGCGATAACAGCTAGGACTATGGCATCAATGTTTCTCCGAAAAACCGGGGCTTTCTTCTCGATGCATCGGCCGAATGATCGAGAAACGCCACAGATGCACGAACGCAACGTAGAGCATCCACGAAAATGTTAGAACAGATACCCATAAGTTAAGGTGGCCGAACGATTTTAGTGGTGGCAGATAGAAGATATTTGGAATAACTATGACGCTACCTAATACCTACGCGTATTGATAAAAAAATTTAGGCTTTCGTTCACATCGACTCAGAATGGAATCGATCTTATGGAACAAGCCTGATGCTAATAAATTGCTGGTTGGGTTTCGGCCCTTAATGAACTCTACGAACTCACCAACAGATTCAAATTTCACATAATTTGCAACAAGATCGATTCCAGTACAATTGGTAAGTTCGGAAAATAGATCTTCTAGATCGCTAGCCCACATGATGGTAGTGTTCAAAAGTCTGTGTCACTCCTATAGTTAACCCTCAACAGGGAGTGATACATCAATGTCCGACAAATACGAAATTGATATTCAAGCTTTTGCTAAGGCACTGCAATCTGGACAGGGCCTCAACGGGAAAGATGGACTGCTAACGCCGTTGATTAAACAGATCACCGAAGCTGCTTTGGCTGCTGAGATGG
>NZ_MUFO01000008.1:0-90432 GCF_001995345.1 Salinivibrio sp. IB872
GTTGTTCGCTAAAATCATTAACAAGGATATGTAATGAGAAATAGAAAATGGATATTTGCAGCTATTTTCCTCATTGGAGGACCTTCACTGTTACCATTTAGTATAGAAGTGATAGCACTAGTTGAATTACTTGGTTTTTTAGGGATATGGACAATGTACTCATCCTACGCTGAGTACTTGGTGAATCACCCTAGGTATAAAAGAGGTCTGTGTTTAGCTACAAGTTGGGATCTTCAACCGCAAATGTTGTTCTCGGCGAGTGAGCTTAAGGCATGTCCTCAGTTAGTTTTTCATATGTTTCCAGTTCAGAGTGTAATAATCTGGACTTTGAATATTCTGTTTTGGAGTGGCCTAGTTTGGTGCCACATTATTTAAGCCAACAAACTTTTCAAGAGGCGTTCGAAACGTGCTGGCGGAATACCAGCGATGCATGAGGGTTTTCTCTTGATACAACAGTGTATTGCCTAACAGGCGCTCTATATGTTTAATCGCATGTTTAACTGAGGTTTACGTCTCAAGCGCACGCCCAAGCTGGTTTGGGGTAAATCAGCGCCGTCGAGTAAGGTTTTAGTGGCAAGAGTAAGAGAAATAAGCCGTTTTTTGTGAATTTTGGGGCACTGTTTTGACAGTGTTTGTAGTAGGGTTTGATCATCATGCATCGTTAGCATCGCTATTGAATCTGTCTGTATCGAGTGTGTTTTTGGCGAAATTCATTCGATCAGAGGGAGCGATGCGTGTCTGCTTCATTGTTTCAAAAGATATTTATGAGGGGACTCGCTAGATAGCGGCGCTATAACACCGGTTCATTTTTTATAGTTAGTGGGGTATTCGTTGAAAGTAGGTATAGCCCAAATGCCTATGGATTGGACTGTTGAGGGGAACACAAAAACGATTTGTAATGTCGTTAACAAGAATCATGACTTGGATGTTCTTGTGTTTCCTGAACTGGCAATTACTGGTTTCCATCGAGATATTAAAAATCAGGCACAGAAACATTTGGTCGACAATGCACTGAATGAAGTTTCAATTCAATGCCAACTGTCAAATACATTGGTCTTCATCGGCTACCCATTAAATGAAAATAATAAGGTTTATAATGTGTATTCTGCTATTAATGAGATGGGCACTTTAGAGATAGTTTGGCGAAAAGTAGGGCTAACTCAAAGTGAGTGTACATTTTTTGAATCTGGTGATAAGCGTAGTATCTTGGAACATCCACTTGGGACGTTCAGCTCTTATTTGTGCCGTGAGGCAAGCGACTTTAATTGGGTTGTTGAACAATTATCAGTTCAATCGCCATCTTACATTCTATGGCCAAGCTATATTGGGCAATCTGAATTCTCCGTAAACACTGAAAGTACAAATTATGAGGAGGGCTCAAAAAAGATAGCTAAATCACTCTCTGCTATGGTTATTCAATGTAATTGGCCTAATTCTTTGAATAACTCCAATGATAAAGGGTTAGGCGGTAGTAAGATAATCTCAAGTCATGGTGACATTATTGCGCAATTGCCCTTCGATAAAAATTGTATTGGCGTATTCGATACAACCACTCACGAGTTAGTAATTCGATAAGCGGACGTAAGTGTTATAACAAATGCATCGACACGATTTGCTATACTCGGCATTGTCAGTTTGTCTTTAGTTTTAGTGATTAAGGCGGTAAAACTCAGCTAAGCCTGCATAGTAGCAAACGTATTATGCTGGAATTATAGCGCACGATTAAACTAACTAGGTACTCAAGATGAGCGATAGGGTAAAAGAAGCATTGATTTGGTTTAAGGGGATCTTGGAATCAGAGCGAATTGACTATCAAATTGTTGGTGGTTTGGCTGCAAAAATTTACGGTGGTAGCCGAGCAGTTGCGGACATTGACTTGTTTATCCACAATGTCAATGCAGAAAAACTGTTAGCAAAGGTTGGTTCATATGTCTCCAAACCTTTAACGCATTACGTGGAATACGGTTGGGATTTAGAGTATTTCCAATTAATCTACCATTCTCAAAAAATCGAAGTTGGTTTGTCTAAAGGAACTAGAATTCAATCGGCTCTTGATGGTTCATGGCACAGGTTAGAAATTGATGTTTCTAACTCGGTTTCAATGTGTTACCAAAATGTCGAAGTGCCAGTAATCCCTAAAGACGAGTTAATAAAGTACAAGTGCTTACTGAAAAGAGAAGTGGATTTAATCGACATACAGGAACTGACTGAAAATCGAGCGCCATAACAAAAGTGTATGTCATCAATTTTTAGATTTCGGCGAGGTTCTTATTCCACACGTCGCTCTGCCGCACCTAAGTATGGTAGAGCATCAAGAGAGGGAATGATGTCATTCGTTAGTTTGCTACAAAGAGTCGCGAAGTATTAAGGAAAATATGAAAGTAGATATTAGACCAGCCAAGGAAGACGAACTGGAATCTCTCCATTCTTTGGTTGTTTCAAACGATGAATGGACAAAGTTTAATGGCCCTTACTTTCCTTACTCAAATCCATCACTAGAACAGTTTGAGAAATCTTTATTTCAAAGATTATTAAATGGTTCAGACTTACAGGTAATCACTGTAGATAATGTACCTGTTGGGACAGTAAATTGTTACTGGGAGTGTGAAGAAACTCGCTGGCTTGAAGCTGGTATCATCATTTACGATTCTGCATATTGGGGGAAAGGTATCGCAGCACGAGCCATTCCTCTATGGGTTTCATACTTATTTAATACTAAAGAAATTGAGCGTGTTGGTATGACAACCTGGTCGGGTAATCCTCGCATGATGTCGCTAGCATTGAAATTAGGCTTCCAGCAAGAAGCTAGATTGCGAAAAGTGCGTTACTACGAGGGCAAGTACTACGATTCAGTTAAATATGGGATGCTGCGTTCGGAGTGGTTAGAACGCAACTGGCAAGGTGTTTAAGAGAAATCTTCAGCGCTTGGCATTTTCAGTTTTAATCAGCTTTGGTGTCTACGCAATGGATTAGCTGAGGTATAGCTGATTGGCGGGAATAATCTAGTTTGGATCAGTGCGTTAGGTGACTAATTTGATCAACAACGCGGTTGAGTACTACACAATCTAGCGATACAAACGGACAGAAAAGGAAATCAAATAGATGCAATACCTAGAGGTAAATGTCAAGACAGCGATTATCGTTCACGGTTATGACGAGAATCATAAAGAAATTACAGAAACAGTGAATGAGGAGCAGTACGTCACAAAGCTCGTTGCGATCGAGAGGCTGCAGTCTGTTAGTGAGCAATATCTTTTAGTGACTGGATCGCACGGTCGTATGATGTACTGGGAATATGACGAGTCAATCGACAGCATCCGTCAAAAACTGGAAAAAGTAGGTGTGCGCGTCGCATAACAAACACAAGGAGCTAGCACCGACTCTCGTGTGCTAGCATCTGTAGGTAGGTGGAGTCTAGCTTATGTCACTTTATGACAAACAGAAGTATGTAAAGAATCAGGAAGATACAATGTTAGTTGCTTCGGATTCTTGGTTGACAGTTAAATTTTCCCAAGAAGCAGCAAAGTCTTGGAAACGTATTCTCGTACTATTCGTTCTTGCAATTCTATGTTTGTTCGCACCAGCATTGGGTTTGATTATATCAACCATAAATGCATTCTTTTCTTAAGCAACTAGGGATTCGTGGGTTCAACTGCGAAATGCCCATAAGATACCCACGATTTTTGGTGGTTACAGTGGCTGCAAAAGCGATGGTATGAGAATTTTAGAAACACTTAGGGGTAATTAACGTAGAAGTTAAAACAGATAAGACAAGTATCCATATTGGTATGGATAAATCATTTATAAGAGACACAATGAACACAGTAAATATCCAGTATTATAAACACCCTTATGCCGAATTTATCCTTGGTTCGTATCAAGGTAAGCTTTGCTTGTGTGACTTCCGATATCGCAAAATGAGAAGTGCTGTTGATGAGCGCATTAAACGGATTCTTAACGCTGAGTTTGTAGAAAAGAGCGATGATGTTTTAGCGGCTACTCAAGCTCAACTCGAGGAATATTTTTTGGGTGAGCGAAAAACTTTTGATTTGCCTTTACTTTTGGCGGGTACCGATTTTCAACGGTCGGTATGGAGTGCATTAAGCAACATTCAATACGGTGACAGGGTGACGTATCAAGAGTTGGCAGTATCGATTGGTAATGAAGCCGCAGTACGAGCGGTTGGCAATGCCAACGGGGCAAATGCGTTGGCGATTATTATTCCTTGCCATAGGGTTATCGGCACCCAAGGGGAGCTTATTGGCTACGGTGGCGGTCTGTCACTGAAAAAGCGCCTTTTAGAATTAGAACAGAACTTATTCATTTAAGGATAGAAGTGGGCGCGTATGAGAGCGGAGCTAAGAGCGAAAATCCTGGCGGTATGTGATCAAAAAATCAAAGCGAAAGGTGAGAATGTCGGTGTGTCATTTTATGCGTTCTTCAAAAACAAAAATGACAATCCAGAGCAGTTGATGGAAGCCGCAACCTGGTGGATACAGACCCATCAATTAGATCATTTTGTTAAGGCAAGAACCATCAAAGAGATGGTGAAAAATAATTTATGACGACTGCAGAAATCATGGCCTATTTTGCCGACAAGGTGTAATTCAGGTTCACCAAGATGACAATGGGTAGCGGGGCACTGGCCCAGACAGCCGGACTGGCTTGGGCACACGGATGTTAGAAATCCCGCGACGGTTGAGGTAGCATTGCCGACTTTTTCTGCGGTGAGAGGCATTTATGTATATCGGCTTTGACTATGGTACAGCAAATTGCTCGGTGGCGAAGATTGAAAACGGTCAGCCGACGCTGTTGCGTCTAGAAGTGGACAGCACGTTTATTCCTTCCTCCCTTGCCGCACCTACGCGCGAATCAGTGTCTGAGTATTTGTTTCGTCATCGGGGCATCAAGCCGCTAGATGCGATTGGCGAGCAGATGTTGCGCCGCGCCATTCATGTAAACCGAGAGGAAAGCATTGAACTTGAGGCGGAGGACATGGCGTTTGGTCAAGCGGCGCTCGACCGCTATCTCGATGATCCGCGCGATATGTACTACGTGAAATCGCCTAAATCTTTCCTTGGCGCGTCAGGTTTACGTGATGCCCAGCTTCGGTTTTTTGAAGACCTCGTATGCGCAATGATGGATAACATCAAAACGCAAGCCGAACACCAAACCCAACAGAGTATTCATGATGCGGTGATCGGTCGGCCGATCAACTTTCAAGGCCGTGGAGGCGAGACGGCAAACCGCCAAGCCGAAGCTATTTTGCTCAATGCGGCTAAGCGGGCGGGCTTTAAACAGATTGAATTTCAGTTTGAGCCGGTAGCGGCTGGCCTGGACTATGAAGCCACATTGAGCGAAGACAAAATTGTTCTGGTGGTCGATATCGGTGGGGGGACCACAGACTGTTCGTTGATTGAGATGGGGCCATCATGGCGCGGTAGTAGCGATCGTAGTGCAAGTTTATTAGCGCACAAAGGCCAGCGTATTGGCGGCAATGACTTAGATATTGCGTTGGCATTCAAACAAATGATGTTCCCGTTTGGGATGGGCAGCAAGATGGAATCTGGCATTGAAATGCCGATTACGCAGTTTTCCAACCCTATCGCGATTAACAACGTACAAGCGCAAAACGATTTCTATGCGTTTGAAAATTTGGCGGTGCTCAAAGGGCTGCACAAGCAAGCGCAAGAGCCACATAAACTGGCCCGTTTGCTTGAGGTGTATCACGAGTCACTGGGTTACAACATTGTCCGTCGTGCGGAAGAGGCAAAGATTGCGTTGTCGGATCAAGTTGCATACCGAGCGGGTATTCAATTGTTCTCCGAGCGCGTGGACGTTGATGTATCGCGCGATAACATGATTGATGCGATTGAAGCGCCCAAACGTAAGATGATCGCCTTAGTACACGATGTGGTCGCTCAGGCTGGTGTAAAGCCTGACGTGATTTTTATGACAGGTGGCTCGGCACGCTCGCCCTTTTTACGTGAGGCTGTACAAGCAGAGTTGCCGAACATTCCTGTGGTGAGTGGTGACTACTTTGGCTCAGTCACTGCAGGCTTAGCGCGTTGGGCGGAAGTCTGCTTTAAGTAAGCCCAACAGCCGTTGCGGCTCGTTCAAAACAATAAGGAAATATCTATGATTCAGGATGACATAAATGGACAGCATTTACCTTTGCAGCAGGCATTGATTGAATCGGCCTGCGACGCATTTGCTTCAGAGCAGGATGTGATTGCGGCAGTATTGGTCGGATCTCTCGCCGCAGGCAAAGGCGATCGCGTGTCCGATGCGGATATTGTCGTGTTTACACAGCACGGCTTTCATCGCTCGGCAGCGTCATGTTTTGCGCGCTTTGAGGCCGGAAAAGACATTTTCTATTGCTTGTCCGGTGATCACAATGAACAGGCGATGTTTAAAAAATATATTTTCACGGATCTAACCAGTGCCGAAATCCATTGTTTGGACGTGAGTGAGCCATTTCAGCTCGCGCAGCCCTTTATGGTTTTATTTGATAAAGCAGACATCGTTCCAGCGCGAGTGACGGATGAGCCAGCCCCTAAGCACGAGAACTTTCCTGTGTACACCAGCGGGGATGAAGGGCTGATTTGGGAGCTGTTTGATTGCATCAAATGGCTGAGCCGTGGAAATAACGCGTTAGCAAAAGGCTACCTTAAGAAGCTGTCAGCCGCATTGTAACTGACAGAAACAATACTGCTTCCTACCTTGTCATTGAGGCGTCGAAAGGAGAGCCACATGGACCATTCTACATTTAATCAATATTGCAGCGCGTTTACGGCCGCGACACATGTGGTGCAGTGGGGCAACTCAGACGTCTGGAAAGTGGGTGGGAAAGTCTTTGCCATTGGCACCAGTAGTAAAAGCGGTCAACCGGCGTTTACCTTTAAAACCTCGCCAATAAATTATGCCTTTTTGTGCGATCTTGAGGGTTACGTACCGGCGCCGTATTTTGCTAACCGTGGTATGAAATGGATTCAACAAACCCATACCACTGGGGAGCTTGATGAAGACTTAAAGTACTATGTGGCGCAATCGTATCAGCTTGTTTGTCAGGGCTTGAGTAAAGTGAAACGAGCCGAGCTCGGCGTCGATGAGAACAGTCTTTGATAGAGGCGCTGGACAAGCCATTCAGGGTTGGCAAACGCCGGCAATAATAGGAACCCACCTTAGCGAAAACTTCCGTATTTTGATTAGAAATCATGCACCAAGGTAGGTGTGTTGGCGCGAAATAGTTTTGTTAGGACAGACTTATATCGCCAACCCAGTGCCAGTAGCCGTTTCGCTAAGCTTTGATTTTGAATGGTGGCAACTTCAATGCCGCGGTAGTGATGCGGATGTGCTTGAATATAATCGATAAACGCCGTCAGCACCCCTTGGCCGCGAACGCTGGGGGCAAATTGTAGCGAAACAATCGATAATCGCTGACTACCGACCGGGCAGTGAATCAGACAATAGCCGAGTGGGTGCTTGATAGCGGTGGAGAGCTCTGGAAAAGCGCGCGTCTGGTGACGTTGAGCTAATTGGTCATAGCCGTGGCATAGGTGATTAAGCAGTTGCCGAGCGTTATCATCCATCGAAGTGTCTCTGGAGAGGTCGAAACGTAGCCACCATATTAAGGACTTTATTTTTTCTAAAAACAGAAAAGCGCAAGCCTCGTATTTACCTCTTTTGGGCACAATAATTGCGTAAAAGCCGCGATTTCTACGCCAGACAACCAGCTAGTTTTTAAAACTGTGCGCGAGCTCATGCCGCACCATTGGTCGTTAGTGAATGACGAGTTTTTATAAATTTATCAATCATGTACATTATGTGCTGATTTTTTAACACGGACGTTTAACGATTACGACAATCAACAAGATTCTTTCTGCGGTGGCGATGTATAAAGGATTGCACCGCAATATTTACTACGTTGCACTGGCCCGCATGATCCTCGGGATGGGCAACTTTATTATTCCTTTCCTCGTGCTTTTGTTTACCGATAAGCTCGGCTACTCCACGTCGCTGGCGGGTACATTGGCGATGAGTATTACTGGCTTGTACCTGCTGGGGAGTTTTATTGGTGGCAAGCTTTCTGATTGGGTAGGCCATAAAAACACTATGGTGGCGGGGGAATGTGTCGGCGCTATCTTGCTGCTGATATGTGGGTTTGCCCCCGATGCCCCGGTGATGGTGCCGGTGTTATTATTCGCTGCGTACTTTTTTATTGGTGTGGCGTTGCCGGCCAGTAATGCATTGGTGGCCGATTTATCTCACGCAGGCAATCGCGATGCGGTGATGTCGCTTAGTTACCTTGCCTATAACTTGGGTTCAGCGATTGGCCCCATCTTAGCGGGCTATTTGTTTTGGCAGCACACTGAATGGATTTTCTTTGGTAACGGACTCGCCGTCTTGGTGGGTATTCTTGTGGTGGCCTTTTTGGTTAATGTGACCGAGCAAGCCGTCCCCGAGTCTGACTCTGACCTTGAGCGTGCGGTAGAAGGCAGTGTCTGGTCGGTGCTTAAATCACGTCCTTATCTCATTGCGTTCACTTTACTTTGCGGCATGCTTTGGTTTGCTTTGAACCAAATGACGATGGCCAGCCCGCTTTATTTGAGTCATTTATTTGGCCAAGAAGGGCCCGTGCGTTTTGGTCAATTGATGACATATGCGTGCGTGTTGGTGGTGATCATCACGCCGCTATTGCTCCGCGTCACGTCTGGACATACTGAGACGATGGGGTTGGCCTATGCAGGACTCTTATTTGTGCTGGGGTATGGTCTTGTGATGTTGGCACCTACGATTCCCGTTCACTTTTTAGCGTGGTTTTTTCTTTCCGCTGGTGAGGTGTTGGTCCTGACCAAAGAAGGCGTATATCTTGCCAACAACTCACCGGCGAGCCATCGCGGTCGTATTCAAGGGGTATTGATCACGTTGCGTAGTTTGTTGCTGATGCCAAGCTTTGTATTGATTGGCTATGTCATCGACACGTTCGGTTATTCGGTGACTTGGTCGCTTGTTATCGCTATGGCGATGTGTGCCAGCATCGGTATGCTTTTTTTATCGGTGCGAGAGAAAACACGCCTCGCAGCCACGTCGTCATAAGATTGGTGGCTTTGTGACTCACGCTGACTCATCATCCATGCGGTTAAAGGTAGGTTAATATGGAGAGCCGCTTTGATAAGTTTATTCCTCATCACCCTTAACCTGGGAAATAGATAGCCCGTATGTTAGAAATCATTACCGCGCCAGATCTAAGGCTGGCCATAAAAGCAGAGCCAGTCACGGATATTACCGCCGTACAGACGTTGATTGATGATATGCTTGAGACGTTGTATGCCACTGACAACGGTATTGGATTGGCTGCTACGCAAGTGGGTCGTAAAGAGGCGATTGTCGTCATCGATATTTCTGAACGCCGGGATGACCCTTTAGTGCTCATTAATCCGGTGGTTGTATCTGGCGTTGACAAAGCCATTGGTCAGGAGGGTTGTTTATCCGTGCCCGGCTATTATGCAGATGTCGAGCGATACTCGTCTGTTGTGGTGTCGGCCCTTGATCGCAATGGTCAATCGATCACGATAGAGCGCGATGATTTTCTTGCCATTGTTATGCAGCATGAAATCGACCACTTATCTGGAAACCTTTTTATCGATTATCTCTCGCCATTAAAACGACAAATGGCCTTAAAAAAGGTGAAGAAGTATTTAAAACAGAGCGCTTAGTAGAATCTTAAACTTACATGGATGTAAGAACAAACGATGAATATTGGTATTTATGTGTATGAGCACGCAGAGGTGCTCGATTTTGCCGGACCTTTTGAAGTGTTTAGCACCGCAAAACGTTTGGGCGCGGACAGTTGGCAGGTTGGACTGATTGCTGAACAAGACTCACCTTTGCTCGCGCGCGGCGGTTTGCGTGTCGTGCCGGATTATCATCTCGCCAATCATCCCACACTGGATGTGCTGCTGGTTGTCGGCGGCGTTCACCATGAGCAAGTCACTAACCCGTCGGTGATCGATTGGGTGAAGCAACAAGATGCGATCACCCAATGCACGGCCTCTGTCTGTACGGGGGCGTTCATACTGGCAGAGGCCGGACTACTCGATGGTCGAAAAGTGATCACACATTGGGAAGATATGGACGACCTCAGCCGTGCCTATCCGCCATTAAGCGTGGTACCAGGTAAGCGCTGGGTGAGGGATGGAAAATATCTTACCTCCGCGGGCATATCTGCGGGTATTGATATGAGTTTGCAGCTGGTGGCTGATCTGCATAGCGAGGATTTAGCCCAGCGCGTGGCCAAGCAAATGGATTATTCGATAAACGATCGATAGCAAAAGAGTCTATTGCCTTTTCTCTTGAGCAATATCTACATAAACGAGGCCAGTGCTCTAAGCTTGAAGCGAAAGGAAAATAAATGCATCACTGTGATGTTATTTGTTGATAACCGTTGAGGAGAGAATGAAACAGTTAACTATCCTTATTGGTCTCTTGCTTCTATTGACAGGGTGCCAGTCGATTGCGAACTCGGATGATAAATTGCCTTCACATTTCTTGGGGTTTTATTCGGAGTCTTCCCTTCGCGACTATGTGGCTCGCCCAACAAGTATCCCTCCTGACTATGCTGGTTTTCTCCCTTTAAAAACCGGTCGTGATGCGTTGTTAGCTCGCTTAGCAATGATAGAGTCGGCATCTCAATCCTTGGATGTTCAGTACTATATTTTTCGCAGTGACGAAACGAGTCAGCTGATTATATGGCGACTTTATGAGGCGGCAGAGCGCGGTGTAAGAGTTCGAGTATTGCTTGACGATATGCAAAGTCGTGACGATAGCAGTTTGGCCTACCTTGACGCGCATCCGAATATTGAAGTGAGACTTTTTAATCCACATCAGTATCGTATCTCGCGTGTGCTTTCATGGTTAACCGATGGAAAGCGGTTAAATCGGCGCATGCATAACAAGTCTTTCTCTGCTGATGGTGTTTTTTCGATTGTCGGTGGGCGTAATATCGGCAACGAGTACTTTTCTTATCAATCATCGGTGGAGTTCAGCGACTTTGACCTTATGCTTTATGGCGATGTGGTGTCTCAAACGCAAAAGCAATTCGATGATTACTGGAACAGTGATTATGCTCACCAGATGTCAGACATCTTGCGCAGTGACAGGTCACCGAGTCGTGAGGATATAGAGCAGTGGCGAAAAGAAGCCAATATTGAGCACCAATTTACACGCGAAAACTATAATTTTCACTCGCTGGCACTCTATGAGTCGTTAAAAAATCATCAACTGCCGATGAGGTGGGGGCCAATTAGGCTAATGTACGATCAACCGGAAAAAATCACGTTGAATGAAAGTGATATGACCACGGGAATCGTTGAGCTACTTCAAGGTGTAGAAAGCGATATGGTTCTGGTGTCACCTTACTTCGTGCCGACAGATACGGGAACGCAAGCGTTGATCAATGCGGTTAAACAAGGCAAAGACATTACGATTTTAACCAACTCCTTAGCGTCTAATGATGTTTTTGCGGTGCATGGCTGGTATGCCAAATATCGCCATGCGTTGGTTAAAGGTGGCGTGCACCTTTGGGAAATGAAAAGCCAGCCGTTTATCAAACAAAAATCGCAATGGAGCGTCACAGGGAGTAGCCGCGCAAGCTTGCATGCCAAGTTAATGCTTCTAGACCACCAGAAACTCTTTGTCGGATCGATGAACCTCGATCCACGCTCTGCGGACTTAAACACGGAAATGGGTGTGGTGGTAACGCATCCTGATTATGTCAGGCAAGCATTAAGAGAGCTTCGCACAGGGCTTATGGTGAGTGCTTATGAGCTGAGACTCGAGGACGAAGATTTGATCTGGATTGACCATCAAACCGGAGAGCGCTTCCATAGTGATCCTGATGTTGGAAAGATGCGATCAATGGGCGCTTGGCTGAGTGGCTGGTTGCCGATTGAAGGTTGGTTATAGTTGAACCTAAAGGGTTCCAATGTAAAGTGGATTCATCCGCCCGCCTTGATGTAAGGCGGGCGGCTTTTTACTAGCGAGTTACCGTGTCAGGAAGACGAACACGGAACAATATGGCATAAAATAAAGGCACCACGACCAGTGTCAAAATGGTGGCGAATAAGAGACCAAACATAATGGTCACCGCCATACTTTTGAAGAAGGGATCAATCAATAATGGGGCGACCCCGAGAATCGTAGTCAGGGCTCCGAGCAGCACAGGGCGGGCTCGACTTAATGCCGCTTCAATGATCGCTTCGTAGGGCGCTTTACCATTCTGTCGCTCTAAATCGGCTTGATCGACGAGCACGATGGCATTTTTAACCATCATCCCAATCAAACTTAAGAAGCCGAGTATTGCCATAAACTCAAACGGTGTTTGAAAGACAATCAGCCCGACTGTGACGCCGATGATCGCCAACGGCGCCGTCATCCAAATCACCAGAGGCTGGCGCAATGCGTTAAACATAAACACCACGGCGAGAATCATGGCGGCAAACCCATAAGGCGCAGACACCGCAAGCCCCTCATTGGCATCGTTGGAGGCCTTATATTCACCGTACCAGGTCAGGTTGTAACCCGCTGGTAACTCAATGGCTTCGATTTTGCCGCGAAGCGCGTCAAATGCGTCAGCGGTGAGCACACCAGGGGCAGGGTCTGCTTGTACAAGAATGGTTGGCATACGGTCAATCCGACGCAACAATGCATCTTGATACTCCACATCAATCGAGGTGATGAGCTGGCTGACAGGCACATATTCTCCAGCTTGGCGGCTATATACCTCGGTGTTTTCGATGGCGCGGATCTGTTGGCGTTCGCTTTCTGGCGCACGCACGACGATAGGAATTAAATCATTCCCCTCTCGATAAACGCCGACGCGTTGTCCCGTCAATGTTTGCGCAATGGCCTCACTGATCTCTTGTACGGTTAGCCCGTAGCGTTGCGCTTGTGTTGTCGCATACTGGGGACGTAAAACGGGCACTTGCTGGCGCCAGTCATCTTGGACTGCGATTAAATCCGCATCATTCAGCATAATGGCTTTTGCTTGTTCTGCTAACTGGCGTAATACGGCACTGTCAGGACCACTAAATCCGGCTTCAATTTTTTTACCGCCACCACGGCCCAACATAAACTTCCACACCTTGATGGATGCGTCTGGATATTTACTATCAAGTTCAGTTTGAAGCTCGCTGAGTAGCGGGGCAATCTTGGTGTAGTCATCAATATCAATCAGCAGTTGTCCATAACTCGGGTTGCGGGGCTCCGGCGAGTAGGTCAGCATAAACCGGAGTCCGCCACCGCCAATAAAGCTGGTGATATTGGTTACGCCGGGTTTGGCTTGGACATCTTGCTCAATACTCGCAACAACCGATTCTGTCCGCCGAATGTCTGAGCCTTGCGGAAGATAGACATCTACCACAAATTGCGGGCGTTGTGACTCTGGCATGAAGCCAGGGGGAATAAACTGAGTTCCCCACAGGGCGAGGGCTAAGGTTCCGACTAAAATCACACTGGTCAGGGCGCGATGCGCGAGGACCCAAGCGAGCAGCGCTTTGTAAGCGGTTACAATGCGTCCGGGTGCTTGCGAGGGAGCAACAGGCTTGGTTTTCAGGAAGTCGTGACAGAGTAGTGGCGTGATTGTAACCGCAAATAGCCAGCTGAGTAACATTGAATACAAGATAACCCAGAACAGAGAGCCGGCGTATTCTCCCATATCAGACGGAGATAGGCCGATTGCGCTAAACGCGAATATACCCACAACCGTGCCACCGAGAAGTGGCCACTTCGTGCTATTGACGACGTCTGACACAATGGTTTTCTTGTCAGTTTCTGTATCTTGTTGCAATCGGACGAGGACACCATCGGTCACGACAATGGCATTATCAACCAGCATGCCTAACGCAATAATCAGCGCCCCGAGTGAGATTCGTTGCATGGCAATATCGTCGATATACATAATGCAGAGCGTACCGGCAACCGTTAACAACAGGACAAAACCGATAATGATGCCGGAGCGGATCCCCATAAACAGCAAAAGCACGATAAAAACGATCGCGACAGCGGCAATTAGATTATCGATAAAATTGGCGACGGAATCACGTACTGAGTCTGATTGCATCGAAATGGTATGCAGCTCCATCCCTAGGGGGCGCTGGCTATCTAACTCCGCTAAGCGGGCTTTAACCGCATCTCCCATCTCGACAACATTACCACCGCTGACGTTTGAAATACCAAAACCAATGGCGCGCTGACCGTTATAGCGCATTAGCATGGACGGTGGCGTTTGATAGCCGCGTGTAATCGTTGCAATATCACCGAGCGTTAATACGGTATTATTGTCACCTACGGACACTTGCACGTTTTTAAGATCTTGGACGGAACCAATATCTGCGCGAGGGATCACCGGCACTCGCATGTCTTGGGCGTCGATGTTTCCGGCAACGGTGACCAGATTTTGCTTTTGCAGTGTTTGGAAAACATTTTGAGCGGATACACCAAATTTCGATAGGCTATCGCCCGCTATCTCGATAAAGATGGTTTCATCCTTGTCGGCTAAGGTCGCCGTTTTCGCCACGCCAGGCACGAGCACGAGATTTCGTTTTAAGGTGTCGACATAATCTTGAAGTTGTTTATCACTAAAGCCTTCGCCAGTGACGGCAAAAAATAATGAGTAGACGTCAGAAAAGTCGTCATTAACGATGGATGAGCCCGCTCCGGGCGGAAGTTGTCGTTGTGCATCCACAACTTTGCGGCGCATTTTGTCCCAGACTTGTTGTAACTCTGCGGCGGTCTTTGAGAAAGAAAGCTTAATTTCGACGGTGACTTCGGAGCGTCCTTGAAGCGAGACAGACTTGACCTGCTTCAGTTCCTGCATCGATTGAACCGCGCCCTCGATGACGTCTGTCACCTCATCGGACACTTCTTGCGCGGTAGCGCCAGGGTAGGGGGTAATAATGACCGCTTGGCGAATAACAAATTCTGGGTCCTCAAACCGCCCTAATTTCAGGTAGCTGATATAACCGCCCAGCAAAACAAGCGCAATGAGTACCCAAACACTGAAGCGCTTAGCGATCGTATAGCGTGCAATATCCATTATAACGCTCCGTGATTCTCTTCCGTATAAGGACGGACTTCCATGCCTGGTTTCACACTGGACACACCTGCAATAATGACTTTTTCGCCCACAGATAGATTACCAGTGACCACGATGCGACTTTTATTTAGTTCGCCTATATTGATGGCGCGTTTCTCGGTGATGTTGTCTTTGTTTACCACCCAAACGAACTGTCCTCCCTGATTATCAGGCACCACTGCAGTAAGCGGTAATGTGATTAATGGGTTTGCATCCTTACTACTGGTTGGTATTGCAGGCATCACTTTTAGTGACATGCCTGGCAGAATGCGCTCACCCTTCAAATCGGTAAACGATAAGACCACTGGGTACGTTTGTGACACAGGGTCAGGCTCGGAGGCGAACGTCTTTAACACCAAAGGGAATTGTTTATTGGGAATAGCTGAAAGAATGCCAATGGCGCGGGTGCGCTGAACACCAGAAATTACCACGCGGTGTGGCACGTGAATTTCCGCTTCTAAGTTATTGATATTTTGAACGGTGAGGACAGGTTCATTCGCTTGCAGCTGGCTGAAATTGTCGACATGTTGTCGCGCGACGATGCCATCAAACGGTGAGCGCAGCTGCGTATTAGCTAGGGCACGCTTTGCTTCGGCGACACGGTTTTGCGCGAGGTCACGCCGTGATTTGATTTTCTCGAGATCCGCTTGGGAGATGGCTTGGCTCTTCTCAAAAATCGCTTTGGCGCGCTTGTACTCGATATTGGCATCGTTAAGCTCGATGTTTGCGGAATTGAGCGCGGTTTGCGCATCCTCCTGATCTAATGAGGCGAGCAGCTGTCCTTGAGTGATAGCGTCTCCTTCTTCCACTTGAAGCGACGTTAAACGTCCACCGACTTCAAAAGCAAGTTCTGCGCGCTCTGATGCTCTGACGATACCATTAAAACTAAGGTTTGCACTTGACTGCGCTTGTGTGATTTCGACGAGTGCTGGACGCGGCGCAGTTTTTGTGTCTTGCTGTTGCGGCGCTTCACTACACGCAGTAAGTGAATTGAGCATAGCGACACAGGCCGCCACGGTGAGGACGTTTCGCAGGGTAAACCCAAGCTTTGAATCTAGCATGACGCAGGGACTCCTAGAAGGTAATTGACTGGTTGTAGTGGTATGAAACAGCATCAGCGCCGCGATGTCAGTGTAAGTTATATTTATCAAAAACGTACGTTATTTATGTGATGAAAGTCACGAACGAATGACGGCTAGTTTGAATCACTGAGCCGTCATGATTGTTAGAGAGGTGGCTCAATCTGACCGAGCCTCTGGCGCTGTCGAGACCCAATTCAGATGGACGTCTTGTTGCGGGAATGGAATCGAGATGCCTTCTTCATCAAAGCGCAATTTGACTGTTTTGGTGACATCCCAGTAGACGTCCCAATAATCATCGGTTTTCACCCATGGTCGGACAATAAAATCTACCGAGGAGGTATTCAGAACATGTACTTTGATCATGGGCTCCGGTGTGCGAAGTACCGCAGGATGTGATTGAACAACCTCGGTGAGCACGGCTTCTGCTTTAAGAAGGTCATCTTTATAGCCAATACCAAACACCATATCCACCCGCCGAATCCGCTCTCGAGTGACGTTTTTAATCACATCTCCCCATATTTTGCTGTTCGGGACAATGATAATTTGATTATCAAACGTGCGAATCGTGGTATTCACCAAGCTCATATTGCCTACTTTGCCATCCACGCCACCGGCGTAGACAAAATCACCTACATCGAAAGGGCGGTAGATCAGTAGCATCATCCCCGCAGCAAAGTTTGATAGTGTATCTTGCAGCGCAAAACCGATAATGACCCCAGCGATACCAAAGCCAGTGAGTACCGGAGTAAGATTGACCCCGATCTGCGAGAGACCGACCAAGATCCCAATTACCCACACGGCTTTGCCGGACATCGAGACGAAAAAGTCTTGCATTAACTGAGAGAACTTAAAGTTTTTATTGGCGACCGCGGATTTCACAACGGAGCGGGTAAGTCTTGCGAGCAGTTTTGCCACCAACAAAATCAGCACAAAAATGATGAGCTGGAAAATCAACTGTGGTGCATTGTCTTCTGCCCAGTTCAGGGCATTTGCGGACCAATGGGAGAGGATCGAATACGCGACATCCACATCCAGAATATCTTGGGTGATGTTGCCGGTAACGCCAAATAGCTGGCGTTTATATTCTGCGGTTTCGATCCCCAACTGATCGGCGAGCTGATAGGTGCGCTTTAAGCCATCAGTGGCGATAGTCAGTCGTTGTTGGGTGTTCAATTGCGTCAGCTGTAACGCGGGTTTTTCGGAATCAGGACTCGATTTGATTTGTTTTTCTTGCGCTGTGTATTGCTGACGTAGGTAGTCGATAGATGCGGAAAGAAGTCGTAAACGCTGGTTAAGACGTTGCTCTAAGGTGTTTCGTGTTTCCTGTGTCGGCTGATCGAGCTGCTCAAGCCAGCGTATGTTTTCCCAACTCGCCTCAAAGACAGTACTGAGGTATTGCTGTAGCTCCGCATACTCATTGATGAGTGGTAAGCGTTGCTCTTGGCTGGCTTGAGTGATTTGCTCATTGAGGGTATTGAGACGGGCCGTGATGTATTGATACGCGTCTTGCGTATACCGCCGTTGCGCCGTGACCAGTTGAACCAACTGCGGGTTATCCAAGCTTTGTTGATTGATGGCGTCGGTGAGCAGCTCTCTTAGCTCCTCGTTTTTGTTAAACAGCTGCAATTGAATCGCATCTTTGTCATCGCCTTTTGCTTGTTCAAGGCTTTCTACAAGGGTCTGAATATATTGTTTGGTGCGCGCTATTTGATGCGCTAATGAGGAGGTATCGCTCGACGTGACACTTTGCTCAGTCGGCGCCGGCGCTTGGTCGGCATAGGCCGGCGGAAGAAACAGAAGGGGAGTTACCAGTACTAGCATGATCGTATTCATGCGTTGACGGCGATGCGATAACGTTTTTATCCAATTCACGTTTCTTTCCTCTTGCCTGTTGGCGATTGTGATGGGCAGCGATGGCGGCAATCCAATGCCCAACCGAGCCTTGCCCCTGAGCTTTAATAGCGTAGCGAGTTTAGCCTTAACTGCCTATACCGTCAGCCATTTTTGTGATGCACTGGTTTTTATGATGCGTTAGCTATTGCTTGTGGATTGCATAGTAATGGTGACCGTTTCGCGTCGCGTGTGTCGGTGTCTGCCAACGGGCAATGAGAACGACGGTTTAGTGAACCAGGTGAGGTTGCTTTTTTAACACGATCTAGATATGCGCGATGCTAGTTAGTACGTGTATGATGAATCACGCTGATGTCAGTCATCGACGGGCGCTAGCGGCTCATGATTAATGGCAGTCATGGGATTGAATTGAAAGGAATAGGAACATGTTTCCAGTAACATGGCGGTCTGAACGCCTGTGTTTTAGTGCGTTTGAGTACAGTGATGCAAAGCGCGTTAAAGCGCTGTTTGAGCAAAATCAGCATCTGCAATATCAAGATCCCACGTTTAAACCTTGGTCGTTGTCGACTTATCAAGCATTGATAGCGGATAGTGCGGAGAAAAAGGCGCCCGACGTCGAAGAGGCCTTTTACCTTCGTCGCATTCAGACCCATGACGGTAAAGATATTGGCTACTTACAAATCTCACTCAATGCGCCGGATGCACAGAGTGTTTGGCTGCCCATGCTCACTATTTCTCCAAGATATCAAAAACATGGCTATGGCAGCGAAGCGGTTGCGAGCGTGATTGAAACCGTGCAAGCTTATGGGGACTATCGACGCATGGGTGTGAATGTTTACGCCGAAAACATTCGCGCGTTTCGATTCTGGTATCAGCAAGGGTTCTGTCGTATTTCCCATTTTGAACCCGAGCAAGATGAAGGACGAGATTACCACTGTTTGGTGCTCTATCGCGATTTAGACGTGAGGACACCATCACGATAGTGAACAGGGAAAGTGACTGAGTCATATAGGAAAGCAAAATGATAAAAACACCGAAAAAACGTCTGCTACTGACGCGTGTCGCACTGAGTGTTGTACTTGGCATGGGGCTTAGCGTTTCATCAACCACGGTGCATGCGGCTGACGCTGCACAAGTTCAGGTGCAGCGAGCGTCTGGGCTCCATCTGCAAGATTTTGATCGAACGGTTCGCCCGCAAGATGACTTGTTCCGTCACGTGAACGGCACGTGGTACGACCAAACCCAAATCCCCAGTGATATGTCCAGCTATGGTGCGTTCCGTATCTTAGCGGAAGAGAACGAAAAGCGTCTGAAAGGCATCATTGATGAGCTGGTGGCGCGTGATGATCTTAAGCCTGGCTCCAACGAGCAAAAGCTGCGTGATTTTTATCTTAGCTATATGGACCAAGATAAAATTGATGCCTTAGGAGTCACGCCAATCAAACCTGAGCTTGATCGTATTGCGGCGATTTCCTCGAAGCCTGCGTTGATTTATGCGATGGCCGATTTGCGACAAATTGGTGTTGGGATCCCGTTTAGTTTTTATGCGTGGGCCGATGCGAAAAACCCTGACTATAACGCTCTGTATCTGAGCCAAAGCGGGTTGGGCTTGCCGGATAGAGACTATTATTTCCGAGACACCGAGGACGCTGAGCGTATCCGCACCGCTTACAAACGCTATCTCGAAGACATGCTGCGCTTAGCGGGCTACGATCAGGCCAAACAACGCGCGGATCGAATTTATCAGCTGGAAAAGACACTGGCAGAGCACCATTGGACACGCGCTAAACGCCGTGACGCGCAAGCCACCTACAACAAAATGCCCATTGAGGCGCTCAACCAGTTGATGGGTGAGTTTGATTATGCCCGCTTTGCCAAACGCGCGGGTATCGACAAAGCCGATGAGGTTGTGGTGCGCATGCCGTCTTATTTTGAGGCGCTAGGGCAGGTGTTTGAGCAAACCAGCCTGCAAGCGTGGCAAGATTATCTAACCATCCGCACGCTCAATGCGTTTGCACCGCGCCTAAATCATGAGTTGGTTGAACGTCAATTTGCGTTCTATTCCAAAACCCTTAACGGTATTCCTGAGCAGCGTGACCGCTGGAAGCGCGGCGTGCAAGCCACTGAAGGGGTATTGGGTGAAGCGCTTGGCCAAGAATATGTCGCCCGCTACTTCCCACCGCAAGCCAAAGCACGTATGGAAACCATGATTGATAACCTGCGTGCCGCGTTTAAAGACTCGATTGAATCATTAGCGTGGATGAGTGATGAAACCAAAGCGAAAGCATTGGATAAGCTGAGTAAATTCACGCCTAAAATCGGCTACCCAGAGCAATGGGAAGACTACAGCGCGCTGACCATCAACGCCGATGACTTGATTGGCAACAGCAAACGTGCCGCACGCTGGGGCTATCAAGATATGTTGTCGCGGATTGGTGCGCCGGTTGATCGCAAAGAGTGGGGCATGACCCCGCAAACGGTCAACGCTTATTACAGCCCAACTGCCAACGAGATTGTGTTCCCCGCCGGGATCTTACAACCACCATTTTTTGATATGAATGCGGATGACGCCGTGAACTATGGCGGTATCGGTGCAGTGATTGGTCATGAAATGGGGCACGGTTTTGATGATCAGGGCTCGCGATATGATGGTGATGGCAACCTATCCAATTGGTGGACGGATGAGGACCGGGCGCGCTTTGATGCACGCACCCAAAAGCTGGCTGAGCAATTTAGCCAGTTTGAGCCATTGCCGGGCTTGTTCATTGACGGCAAAGTGTCTTTGGGTGAGAACATTGGTGATTTAGTCGGCTTGACCACCGCCTTCCGCGCCTATCAAAAATCGTTGCACGGAGAACCGTCTCCAGTGATGGATGGGTATACCGGCGAGCAGCGATTCTTCCTCAGTTGGGGACAGATTTGGAAAATGAAGATGCGTGAAGATGCCCTGCGTGAGCGTGTGTCGCTGGGTCCGCATGCGCCACCGCAATATCGCGTGCTCGGTGCGCCGCGCAATGTCCCTGCGTTCTATGAAGCCTTTGATATTAAAGAAGGTGATGGCATGTATTTACCCGAAGATCAGCGGGTGAATATCTGGTAATCTCGGATGCCGCCGTTAGGGCGGCATTTTTTGCGATAGATGTTGGTACTGTCTGTCGAGCGAACAGATGTAAGGAGGCCCCAAGTGCTGAGCACCCCAAGGACGAGATTAGTTTTACTTCCCCCAGAAAAAGCCGACATGATGGCGCAGTTTTATCAACGAAATCGTACTCACCTTTCCCCATGGGAGCCCATACGTCCTGCCGCATTTTATCACGAAGACTATTGGCATCGCGCGCTGCAAGAAGCGAAAGACTTGTTTCAACAGCAGCAAGCCTTTAAGTTTGCGATTTTGCATCATGAACGGGACGATGTGATAGGGGTGTGCAATTTTACCAATGTCATTCACGGCGCCTTTAAAGCGTGCCTGTTAGGTTATGCCGCTGACAAGCATTATCAAGGGCAGGGCTACATGCATGAAGCCATCCAAGCAGGCATCCGTTTTGTATTTGATCAGGTTGGGTTGCACCGTGTGATGGCCAACTATATTCCGGACAACACGCGCAGTGAGCGGCTACTTACCAAGCTGGGGTTTGAGCGCGAAGGCTATGCTCGCCGTTACCTCAAAATCAATGGCCGCTGGCAAGATCATGTCCTCACCGCCAAACTCAATCCTTCAATGGAAGAGTGAGTCGTGGAATCACCAGTCGGACATTCCGTTTTATCCATTTAACTGTCAGGAGAAAAAATGAGTCAGTTTACCGAGTACAAAGTCGTTCATATTGTTGAAGGTGGTTGCGGCACCTTATTGCTGGGCTCAAGTGGCTTGCCGTTGCAACGCCTCGAAGCCGAACTCAATCAATACGCGCAAGATGGCTGGCAGGTTGTTTTTCAAGTCATTGAAAAGAAAAGATACATGCTGTTTTGGCAGCGTGAGGCAGTGATTGTCACCCTAGGTCGCTAATGCTCAAGTATTTGTCGCTTACGTTGATCCATCGTTACCAAGCTAAAGGTGGATCAAAGAAACGGTTCAATATTGAGTGTAATTTCGAGCCGAGCTGCTCGGAGTACACGCGCCAAGCGATCGAAAGATACGGCGCACTCCGAGGCTGGCAACTCGGATTGGCGCGCATTCGCCGCTGTAATAATCCCAATGCGATTGAAAAAATTCACGACGAGGTGCCTTAATGCGTTTTACCCAACCGATCGAAGCGCTGGAGGCGCAAGAAGAAGCACTGAGGAAGCAGGTGAATGGCTTGACCCAAAGCCAGAAAAAACGCTATTTTGCCGAGCAAGCCAGACAGCTCAAAGATCCCGATACCTATGCGGCGCTGAATTGGGCATTCCTTGGTGGCTTTCATCATCTTTACTTGCGAAGGTATGGGTTGTTTGTCGTAGAATGTGCATTATTGGTGATCGCCGTTATCGGCTTAGTGATGAGTCAGCCTTATTTTGCGTTGATTTTGGTTGGCTTAGTGCTATTTGAGTTACCACAGCTGTTTTTTGCCCAGAAAATTGCCAGGCAGTATAACTATCATGTATCACGCGAAATATTCGAACACGTCCGTCGTGGTGACTAATTCATGAAACGTCGTCGGATCCGTAAACGTCACCAGCACCATTTCTTTTTATGCCAGAAGACATATCGTCGCGCCTTAATTGATTTGATTGAGGTAGATCCTGTGAGGATGCGTGCGTTGCGATGTGTTCAGTCCCTCAATTTACCCCAGTGCTATATCGCCGCCGGGTTTGTTCGCAACTTGGTCTGGGATGCATGCCATAAGTACCCGCCGAGTGCGCTCAATGATATTGATGTGATCTACTTTGATCCCTCAGACACCAGCATTGAGCGCGAGCAATACCTTGAAGCCTTGTTGCAAAAAACCATGCCGGAGATGACTTGGCAGGTGCGCAACCAAGCAAGAATGCATGAGAAGCATCAAGATCGGCCGTATGCGAGCACACTGGATGCGATGCGTTTTTGGCCCGAAAAGGAAACGGCCATTGCGGTTCGCCTCGATATGAATCAGCGCTGTGAAGTGATCGCTGCATTCGGTGTACAGTCTTTGTTTGAACTGAAACTCAGCCATAATCCCGCTCGCCCTTGGTCGGTATTCCAGCAGCGAATTGATCACAAGCAATGGCTAACCCATTGGCCAAAGCTAACGGTAACAACCCAATGTTCGGTGGCAGCTAAGCCAATCAATGCGGAGTAAGAACCGATAAAGTGCGCATGGACACAGATTGTCCATGCCACCCAAGGCATACTCGTTTCTGTGTTAATCAGTATGGATACGTAAACACATGAAATATCGTATGGATGCTAACCCGAGTGATGATGATATTACAGCCATTCGCCAAGGGTTAAAGCAAAGTAATCACCCGTTTCTTGCCGGGATCCCAGAAGGGTCGTTAGCTGGTTATGCCTTTAATGATCATGATGAGCGAGTGGGTGGAATTATAGCCAACACCTGGGGACAATGGCTGTTGATTAAATACCTTTGGGTGGATGACGCCTTTCGTCAACGCCATGTTGGTAGTCATCTATTGGGCAATTTGGAAGAGTACGGCAAAGAGGTAGGTTGTAAGATGGCCTTTGTCGATACCTTTAGTTTTCAAGCTAAACCTTTCTATGAAAAACATGGCTATCAATGTCAGATGACGTTAGATGATTATCCCCTCAACCATTCTCTGCACTTTATGACTAAAAAGCTTGCGGACTGAGTCGAACATTGAGCGGGTTAAATTCTCATTCCGACAAGCAACTGACTGATTTGTCGTGATAAAACAGTGATAAAGATTCCAAAAAACGGGTCGCGTTGTGTGGTTTATCAACGGGCTACGGCTGAGATCAATATACTTGCGAGTAACAGGACTAGACTCGCAAGTTTTTGACTCACAGATAGAAAGGAATCATGAAGACATCACGTTCATTTTTAGCGGCCTCCCTCAGTGTGCTGCTTTCCACTTCCGTTTTCGCGACCGTCAGTAATGATGAAACATTACTGGCTAACCAGCATCAATCCCTTACTGAAGCGACGTTAGGTAAGGGCTTTGGTCCTCAGTCACCCCGAGATATCGATCAACTCTCAGGCACTAACCCACAACGGTTTCAGTACGCACCTGCCGCACCGCAGATGAATTTGTGCAATATTCATTTTCATAAAAACGCAGAGCATAAAGGCGGCGAATTTACGCGATATGCTGGGATCGGGGACGGGCAGGGTTACCAATCCGGTTACCTTTATACGGGACAATTAACCGACGCTGAGCGCATGGCATATCACGCTTAAGTGATGCGACGGTGAATCCACAGTTGCGGGTTGAGGCACAAGTGCTTGTGGCGGTGAATGATGACAGTGCCGCTGATTTCACGCGCCTAACGGCGGTTGGTCAGCGCAAAGGGCGCTATCAAGCGATTCACCTGCCCGAAGATAGTGGTCAGGCGGTAAGCTATCTCGGCTCAACGACCGGCCCGGCCTACAACGAGAAAGGATCGCCGTACCAAGTAACGTGGCGGGTCCGCCCGAAGGTCAAAAAGGTCAACATCGCAAGTATTCAGCGCTGGTGTCAGGCAAACGTATTTGAAGAGCATCATGCGCACGGTGTACGTAATTTGGTGGTTCAGCCTGCGTTACTCTCCGAGCAATAAAAAGGGAACAGTATGTCAACGACGGCGTCCAATCGATTAACCATTCGTCGTATGCGGCCGGACGATACGGAGCCGGTTCTAGATATCTGGTTAAATGCCTCACTGCAGGCCCATGATTTCATTGATGAGGCGTTCTGGCATCAGCAACGTGATGCCATGCGTGCCTCTTATTTACCGATGGCTGAGGTGTGGGTAGGAACCCATCAAGAGGTTATCCTTGGCTTTTATGCATTGCATGGTAATACGCTGGCGGCGATTTTTGTCGATCCTGCCCATCAGGGTGCCAGTGTGGGCAGTCAATTGCTCGATCATGCCAAACTGCAAAAGCCCACTATCGACCTCACTGTGTATCAGAAAAATACCGCCAGTTACGCTTTTTATCTACGTCACGGTTTTGTGGTTGATAAAGAGCAAACGGATCCACATACCGGAGAGCGTGAGTGGCGAATGGTCTATTCTGGCAATTAATAATATTTGAGTCAGTAATGTGATTTGTGATTAAAAAATAAGACACTCTGTATGGCAATAAGCAATACGGTCTATAGTCAGAAAGTTGGTTAGTTGTCCCCAGGGTCAGCCTGCGCTGGCCAAATATCACTTTCTTTTCATATGGAGTGTCTGATGAAAAAGACAAATATTCCCTATGGGCCTTCGCAGCGCCCTTGGTGCGAACAGGTGCCTGACTTTGCGAAAGACTATGTGTCGGCGCCCACCCATGATCCTCTTGTCGTCTACCAGCAGCGAAACCAGTCCTTTGCGTTGCAGCAAACGTCTCTTTGCAGTCAAGACTTTGAGATCCCTCCACTTGGTTTATCGGATACAGAGCAATATCAAGCAATGAGGACATTTTATGTCTATAGCGCGCAACAAGCTGATCGATTTTTAGGGTATCAAGTCGAATCGAGGTTTATGCTGGCAGAGCCAAGCGACCGTGACTATGCGCCTGTGCAGTCAGGCTCAGAACAAGGGAATTGGCGCCAAGTCGACTATCCATCACGCATTGCGCCGTTTTTGACTATGAGCCTCAATAATGTTGGGGATCCGTTTGTCGATGGTGACTTCACGCTCAACTCAAAAAATATTGAGCGTATGGTGTTAGATTATTATGCCTGCCTGTGGCGAGCTCAATGGCCATCACTGGGTTATCAACCACAGACTGAGCACGTAACGCCTGCACAGCAAAATGAAAGTTACTGGGGATATGTGCTGACGATGGGCAGCACAGAAGGGAACTTATATGCGATGCTTAATGCACGTGACTATCTGTCAGGACGAATGTTGTTACGCGACCAACTGGCTGAACAAGCACTGAGTGCACAGAAAAATTCGCGTATTGATGAGCAAAGTGAGTACTTTTCTGTGTATCCGGACACCGGCGAGGCTAAGTATCACCCCGTCGCATTTTTTTCAGAAGATACACATTACTCCATCGTAAAAGCGATGGAAGTAGAGAAAATTGATACGTTCGCAACCTTAGGTCGCCGGTTATACCCCGAACAAAACCCACTTAACGAAGGAGAACCTTGGCCTGATGCTGTCCCATCTCAAGGGCCGACGGAGGCGCTTCCTGTAGGGTCTGGGGCTGTTGATATTGATAGTCTAATTACACTCGTACGCTTCTTTGCCCAAAAGGGGCACCCGATTTTGGTTGTGTTGAACTTTGGTACCACATTTAAAGGGGCGTACGATGATATTCCCAAGGCTTTATCAGAACTTGAGCAAGTACTCAAAGAGACCGGACTTTTCGAACGAAAAGTCACGGTGAAAACGGACACGGGTAAAACCTATGAGGAAATGCGGAGTGGCTATTGGGTTCATATAGACGGCGCTCTGGGGGCGAATTATGCGCCGTTTATTCAAATGGCGTCACCACACGATATGCCCCTTCACAATGAACTCGGCACGCGCATTCCAAAGGAAGACATTGCAGCGATGCCAGCATTTGATTTCAGTTTACCAATGGTACATTCGATGGTTGCGAGTGGTCATAAATGGCCGGGGAGTCCATGGCCAACAGGCGTGTATATGACCAAACAAAAATACATGGTCTCGCCGCCAGACGATCCTGAATATATTGGTTCGCCAGATACTACCTTCGCGGGATCACGGAGCGGTTTATCACCATTGATTTTATGGCACTTCTTCGCTACCAATAGCTATCAACAACAACGTGAAAAAGCGCTTTATGCCATCGAACTTGCTTATTATGCCGTTGAGAAGCTAAAGGAGGTAGCAGCCTATTGGCGTGAAGTGTCTCAAGGTCGCCCCGAGGAGGAATGCCCGCCTGATGGGCTGTGGTTGCAGCACACTCCACTATCGTTATCACTGATCTTCTCGCAGCCGAGTGATGAAGTTATTGCTAAATATTCGTTAGCGAAAGAGACGATCACAGATCCCAATGACAATAGTTTTCAGAGGCAATACGTGCATCTATTCACGATGTGGGATGTCAGCGAAGCGCGTATTGATGCGTTGTGTAAAGATTTGATGTTGCCGAATGCGTTGAAACCTTTGGGTATCGTTAAAAAGCAGATCGACACACCGAGTCGAGACTTACCAAAAAACCACACTCATTTACCACTTAAAGGACGCTCGTTCCGATAGCTGTTTTATCTTCCCCTTACTGCAGCAGTAAGGGGAAGTTTGGTCCTACCATAAATAGTAAAAACCTCTTTATTTGACTAATATTGTGTTTTTTTGTTAGTTTGGTCCTACCAAAATAGAAGGGGTAATCATGACGACATCCACTAATAGCCTTTTTCATCCGGTGCAAATGGGCCGGGCCAGTGAAGATGTGGCATTACAAATTGAGTCAGCGATTCTGTCTGAGGCGCTAAAGCCGGGTGACAAACTACCCAGTGAGCGTGAGCTTCAGCAACAGTTCGGAACAGGGCGTGGTGTGGTGCGTGAGGCGATTCAGGCACTCAAGCAAAAAGGCCTGATTGAAATCCGCAAGGGTCAGAAAGGCGGTGCTGTCGTACGCCAAGTGGATGTCCATCATATCAGTGAATCACTGGCGCTGTTTCTCAAGCAAAGCCATATCAATGCAGAGAAAGTGGCGGAGTTTCGTGAAACGGTCGACCAAAGCTTGGTTTTACTTGCGATGAGTCGCGGGAGTGAGGCGCAGAAAGTCACACTGCAGGAAACCGTAGAAGCCTTAGCAGCTGAAGCGGCGAGTGTGAGCCCAGATCTTGATCGATTAGGGGAGCTAGATCGGGCGCTAAACCTGCTGATTGCTGAAATGTCAGGCAACCCAATTTTTGAGTGGGTGATGCATGCGCTGCAACAAGGCTTTAGCTCGCACGATTATGCCCTTTATCAGGTGGCGGAGTATCGTCGCCAAACGGTGGAAAACTGGCAGCAGACCGTCCACCACATTGTTGCCGCAGAGCCTTTTAAGGCGCAGGCAACGATCAGCCACCACTATCGGTTGCTACAACAATGCATTGATGCACAAGCATCAAGCAAATAATAAAAAACACTTCAAAAAGGAAACCTCTAACTATATTCACCCATAACCGCGCCACCAAGATGGCGAACACGTCACTGCGCGCGGGAAGGAAAACTGGAGGTTTTATGGGACTGCAACAAAACTACGATTACATCATTATTGGCGCGGGTTCAGCAGGCTGTGTGTTGGCGAACCGTTTGAGCGCCAATCCAGATAACAAGGTGCTACTTCTTGAGGCGGGTCGTCCTGATTATCGACTTGATTTTCGCATTCATATGCCCGCCGCACTGACATACTTGCTGACTGATGGCACCTATAACTGGTTATATGAATCCGAGCCCGAGCCGAACATGCATAATCGCCGTATCGCGCAGCCTCGTGGCAAAGTGCTTGGCGGCTGCAGCAGCATTAATGGCATGATTTACATCCGTGGTAACGCCATGGACTATGAGAAGTGGGCCAACGAGCACGGATTGAAAAAGTGGGATTATGCCCATTGCCTGCCGTATTTCCGCAAGTGTGAAACACGTTTGCAGGGCCAAGATGACTACCATGGCAACAATGGCCCACTGGCAATCAGTACAGCAGATTGCGATAACCCTTTGTTTAGTGCTTTCTTTAATGCCACCCAGCAAGCGGGCTATCCATTAACCGACGATGTGAACGGTTATCAGCAAGAAGGGTTTGGCATTTTCGACCAAAATATCTATCGCGGTCGTCGCCACAGCGCTGCGCGAGCGTATCTTCACCCGGTGATGAATCGTAAAAATCTTACCGTGATCACGGGCGCGACAACCGACAAAGTGCTGTTTGAAGACAAAACGGCTATCGGTGTGGAATACCGCAAGTGGGGACGGAAGAAAACCGCCTATGGTGCCGAGATTATTAGTTGTGGTGGTGCAATCAACTCACCGAAGCTGTTGCAGCTATCGGGTATTGGCGATGAGATCATGTTGAAAAACTTGGGGATTAAGCCGGTTCACCATTTGCCGGGGGTGGGTGAAAACTTGCAAGACCACCTTGAGCTTTACGTGCAGTATGAATGTAAAGAGCCAGTCAGCATGTATCCCGCGCTTAAGTTCCATAATCAACCGAAAATCGGTTTTGATTGGCTGTTCCGTCGTAAAGGTGCTGCCGCGACCAATCACTTTGAAGCGGGTGGCTTTGTACGCGGTAATGATGAGGTGGCGTACCCGAACTTGCAGTTCCACTTTTTACCTCTGGCAATTCGCTATGATGGTTCGGCACCCAACAAAGGACATGGCTTCCAGTTGCATGTGGGGCCAATGAATACCGATGTGCGCGGTTACGTTAAAATTCGCAGCACCAATCCAGATGAGAAGCCAGAGATCTTCTTTAACTATCTCTCTACGCCACAAGAGCGTAAAGAGTGGGTGGAAGCGATTCGCGTATCTCGAGATATCATTGCGCAACCTGCGTTTGACCACCTTCGCGGTAAAGAGTTATCACCGGGCAGCGATGCGCAAACCGATGAAGAGATCCTCGAATTTGTGGCACGCGAAGGGGAAAGTGCTTACCACCCCAGCTGTACCTGCAAAATGGGCTTGGCGAGCGATGAAATGGCGGTCGTGGATGAATCTTTGAACGTGCATGGGGTGAAAAATCTACGTGTCGTCGATGCGTCCGTTTTCCCTGCGATTACCAATGGTAACTTGTATGCGCCGACGATCATGGTAGCTGAAAAGGCGGCAGATATGATCATGGGGCATACGC
Organism: Salinivibrio sp. IB872; assembly: GCF_001995345.1. Lineage (NCBI taxonomy): Bacteria > Pseudomonadati > Pseudomonadota > Gammaproteobacteria > Vibrionales > Vibrionaceae > Salinivibrio > Salinivibrio sp. IB872. The sequence continues at coordinate 29,946 of NZ_MUFO01000008.1, forward strand.
TCGCACCCGCGAAAGACGCTGAGTATTACCGTTATGTGCCAGAAACTGGATCTCAGTCGGTAGAAAAAGCGACGGCTGACGTGGCGTAATCGGCCGCTGTTTTCGGATGAAAGCCAGCAGAATGCTGGCTTTTTTATGGGGCGTTGTCCGTGTTATCTGAAGGGCTTGTTGACTGGTTGAGTTGGTACTTTGCCGCGCTATAGCTTGCCACGCTGTAGGGAACGAGATAGTTGAGTAGGGCATGGCCGATACTAAATGAGCCATCGGCCCACAGCGCATCGCCTTGATTGATAATATTGAGTATTGTCCCCACCACTAAAGCTATTTTGATCGCGTTAATGACCAAGCTTCGCTCTACGAGTATGCGAATGAGCGATCGCATCAGGTGTCCAGACCAAGATGACGTTCATTCGCCCGAGCAAGTAGCGCTTGGGTGGGGATTGTATCGATGGTTTCTTGGATCACCCGACGAATTAATGCCGTATCAGGCTTGCGACGCTGTTTAGCCGGTGAAAGTTGAACCCCGGTGGGTGCGAGGGTGTAAGTGCCGTCAGCCTTCACCAGCTTCGCTTGTTGCAAACAAACGGGGCAGTGGAGGAGGTGTCCTGATTTATCAGAGCGATACCGTGTAATGGTCGGGCCGCATGTGGGGCAATGATATAAGGGGATCCCTTCGTCGGTGTGCGCAATGATCGAATCCAGTTTACCGGCCTTGGCTAACGCAACGAAGCGCGCGCCCAGCTTTTCATCGAACTGCGTGCCAAGGTTCTCTTCAATAATGGCAATGGCTTTTTCTTTTGGCATGGCATTGCGGTAGGGGCGTTGACTGGTCATTGCATCAAACGCATCACAAATGGCAATTACCTTGGCATCCGCTGGGATAAGGTGGTCGTGAAGTTGATTGGGGTAACCTTTACCATCAATGCGCTCATGGTGAAGTCCAACGGCATTACTGACAATAGTAGCGAGAGGGTGGCCTTCAAGGATATACAAGCCTTCATTGGGATGGTTCTGGATCACAGCGAACTCGTCATCGGTGAGTTGAGCTGTCTTGCGCAAGATCTCATCGGGCACACTGACTTTACCTAAGTCGTGTAAAAAGCCTCCAAGTGTAACCGCAGCGCGATCTTCCTCTGACCAGCCTTCCTCCTCCGCCAGTGTGTAAGCAAAACGCGATACTCGCCAAAGGTGCCCACCGGTATACGGGTCTTTCGATTCCACGCTCCACGCCAAAGTGAGCAGACTTTGAAATAAGCGCTGTGCTTGCTTATCGCTCGGTGCGGCGGCCAGCCACTGACGTAACCATTTCATCACGCGTACCTTTATTAAGCAGATGTAGAGAATAAGACCAGGTTTATCGTGAAACGCTTTCACTTTCCGATGGGGCGGATACTTGTAAGAACTTCGGTAACGTGAGCACCACCATCACGCCTTGGTTGATATCTGAGTCAAAACTTAGTTTGCCTTGAAGCTTTTGTCTAACCAGATTAAACACTAAGTTGAGGCCAAGCCCCGAGCCTCCTTTGCCTCGCTTACTGGTGTAAAAAGGCTCAAAAATTCGCTGATGCAGTTCAGACGGTACACCTACACCATTATCGGTGTATACGACTTGTACTTCGTCGCCTAAGTCACTGACTTTAACATTTATTTCTGGGTTTTCGATATTCTCAAATGCGTGCCGCACGCTATTCATTACCAAGTTTGAGACGACTTGGGTCAATACTCCGGGCAAGCTACTCATTTCTAGGTTGGCATCACCTTCGATAATGGGGACGACGGGCACTTTTTTGGTTTCAGGGCGTAAACTCCCCATAAGCGCGTCTAGCGCTTGCACGACGCGAAACTGACTGCGGCTCTCTGAGACTTGGTCGACGGCCGTTTGTTTGAAATCACGAATCAAGCGGGCGGCACGATTGAGGTTGTTTTCCAACATGTCGGAGCCATCGACGATCTGCTTCATCACCGCTTCAAACTGTTGACTGGTAAGGGATTGGTCCGCGAAGGCATGATTGAGTGTGGCTACCGCCTCTTTAATCACCGAACTGGCAGTCACCGCGATCCCGAGTGGTGTGTTTACTTCATGCGCAACACCGGCAACAAGGCTTCCCAAAGCAGCCAGTTTTTCTGATTCCACTAACTGGTTCTGTGCCGCTTTCAGATTTTCCATACTCTGTTCTAAATCTTGAGTCCGTTCATGGACGGTTTTCTCCAAGTTATGGTTCAGTAATTGCAATTCAAGCTGGGTTTGCTTTAGCTCGGTGATATCAATTGCCGTTCCGCGAAAACCGACAAATCCTTCATCGTTGAAGTGAGCAATGCCCTGAAAAACAAAGTAATGAGGACGCTTATTCAATAGTACTTGCTCTTCACACATGGTGAAGTTCTCGTAGTCTTCAAGATGGTCAAGTAACGACTGGCAGTTGGCGAGTAAAGGCAGATCGCGGACTTTGGGCGTATTGTGTATATCAATATCAAGTGCTGTTTGCATGGCATCTGAGCAAAACGTGAGACGCTGTGCGGCATCGGTTTCCCACAACCAATCTGATGACGCGCTGGTAAAGTCCGCAAGACGCTCCTGCTCCAAAATAATATTTTGGTATAGGTTAGCCATACGCTGGGTAATTTTGTTGGTCTCTTCGGCAAGCCAGTCAAGTTCGTCATCTTTTGCCATGATGAACTTGCGATGCTTTAGTTCCAGTGGCTGATGAATGGGAGCTAACGGCTCAAAATGACTTAGGTGTTTGGCAATTGAGAAGACCCGCTGGTTGACGCTTTGGTGGAACACCCACATAATTAATGAGCAGACAATCAGGGTTTTGATGCCGTTGAGGAGTAGCGTGATAACGAACTGACGTAACAAAATGTCGTAGATTTTTTTAGCGTCTGACTTGATAGTTAAGGTACCTAACTCAATGCGTCGATCTGTGTCAGGATGAAAATAAATTAGCTCAGTGCTACTCATCACACTGTTCTGGCTAATAGGTTGACCCGCATCAAGGACGACACCATCGAACTCAATTGACAAATAGTCGATATAAGGCAAGTTCACGAGCCCATCGAGGCGATTCTGTGCACTCACCAAGTCAAAAACCCACAGGGAGGAGGCAATCAAATCGGCATGTACGTTTTCAATTTCGTAGTGGCGACGATCGACGTTGTCGAACGCTTCTTCATAGTCCCATGAAAGCTGCAGCAGGGTCGTCATGATGGTAAAAAAGCTACTCAAAAACACCATCAATAAGATGATCCGCCGTCCGACAATGCTGAACAGCGGGTGATTAATGCTCTCCTCAAACTTCTGCAGTTGACTCATTGCTTCCCTATCGTATGCTGATCATCTTCGCGTTGTTGTTGCGAAGTGATATTGGCGAGGTTCAATGGAATTAAAAACATAAACTTGGCGCCGTCTCCGGACGTCGATTCAAACTGTAACTCGCCTTGTAGCTTTTGCTTGACCAAGTTAAAAACCAAATTCAGTCCAAGCCCTGAGCCTCCACGTCCGCGTTTGCTGGTATAAAAGGGCTCAAAAATGCGTTGATGCAACTCTTCGGGAACGCCACAGCCGTTATCTTGGTAGCACAGATAGAGGTGCTCATCTTGGCGTTCAAACTCAATCAGAATTTGTGGTGTGTTGGTATCGTCGAATGCATGATTAATACTGTTCATCACCAAATTGGAAATAACTTGAGTGAGCACGCCGGGAAGGCTGTGCATGATGACTTTTTCCTCGCCCTTCACTATCGGCTCGACGGGCACTTTACGCGTTTCAGGATGTAAACTGGCAATAAGTGCATCGATGGTTCTTTTTACATCAAATTCAGTATGTGCTTCTGAAACTTGGTCGACAGCGGTTTGCTTGAAGTCGCGAATCAAATGAGACGCACGATTTAGGTTATGCTCGAGCATGTTGATACTATCATCTACCTGCTTCATCAGTGACGCAAACTGAGTGCTCGTCAGTGTCTGTTCCTTGAAGGCCTCGTTGAGCGACGTGGTGATCTCTTTCACCACCGAGGAGGCGGTGACTGCAATGCCTAGCGGGGTATTCACTTCGTGCGCAACGCCAGCCACCAAGCTCCCTAGTGCGGCTAACTTCTCGGACTCCACTAATTGATCCTGCGCGGCCTTTAGTCGCTCCATGCTTTCTTGTAGCTCGCGGGTGCGTTCATCGACCGTGACTTCGAGGTTCTGGTTTAACGTTTCGAGCTCAAATTGGGTCTTTTTGAGCTCCGTAATATCGATACCAGTACCGCGGAACCCACGAAATCCATCAACACCATAGTGGGCGAGTGCCTGAAAGACGAAATAGCGGGTGTCTTCATCAATTTGGATGATTTCCTCACACATCGCAAAATCTTGCTGACGCTGCAAATTACCAATGAACTGGTTACAACCAATGGTGGTGAGCACGTCATGTAAATAGGGTAACTGTTTAGCATCGATACCCAAAGCGTGACGCATCGGGTCAGAGCAAAACGTGAGTTTGAGGTCGGCATCGGTCTCCCACAGCCAATCCGAGGACACATGGGTGAAATCAGAAAGGCGCTCTCGCTCTAGCATGATGTTGCGATACAGCGTTGACATGTTGTCGGTGATTTTATTGGTTTCAGCTGCAAGCCAGTCGAGCTCGTCTTCCTTTTCCATGATGTATTTCGTTTTTGGCAGAGTGAGCGTTTTGTGTGCTGGGTCTAGCGGATTGTAGCCCCGTAAAAATTGAGCAACATGGAATACGCGCTGGCTCACAGTGTGATGAAAGACCAGTAGAATCAGATAACAAACTAGCAAGGTCTTAATAGCGTTGAGTAGCAAAGTAAGAAAAAACTGCTGAATCAAATGTGTGTATATCGTATTGATGTCCGATTCAACATAAATCGTCCCGATACGCTGTGTACGCCCTGTGTCTGGATCATCATATTCGAGTGGGTATTCATTGACGAGCTTACTGACCTCGACAGGTTCTCCAGCGTCGAACAAATAGTTCTCTGAGCGTACGGATAAATAATTGACATGGGGAAGGTTGACCAAGCCATCCAGACGCTCTTGCACACTGCTTAGATCATAAATCCAAAGCGAGCTTGCCAATAAATCGGCATGAATATTCTCAATTTCATAATGACGGCTATCCACATTGTTGAATGCTTCGTCATAGTCCCAATACGTTTGCAAAAGCGTGGTGAAAATGGTGAAGAAGCCGCTGAGAAAAATCATGATCAGCAAAATTCGACGGCCAACAAGGCTGAAGAAAGGGTTACGGATACTTTCATCGAATTTATGGCTTTTGCTCATACGTCTACAGTCATCGATGGCAACGGAATCAAATTTAAGTGTAGATGAAAAAACAGGATGTCATACCCATGGTATCTGTCTTGGCTCGCCTACACTAAAAAGGTTCGGTTACTATGGAGCTCATCATGCACCGGTTGATAAAAGTACTCATTAGTTTACTCCTTTTTGCAACGGCCCCTGCTTGGGCCACGAATGTGATGCTGATTCAAAGCTATCACTATGGCTATGATTGGGATAAAAGCTATATCGCTGGTCTAGAAAAGGCATTGGGCAGTGATTACACGCTATCTCGCTTTGAAATGGATACCAAGCGGCTGCCACCCCGTGAGTTTGAAAAGCAGGCGGATAAAGCCTTTGCCGCATACCAAGCAGAAAAGCCTGAAATCGTGGTACTCGGCGATGATAATGCGCTGAAATACATGTTGCCAAGGCTCTATGATGAGCCCATTTCGATTGTTTTTTTAGGTATTAACTCTAACCCTCGCCATTTGCTTGCCGAGTATGAGGGGCAGGCAAAAGTCACGGGGGTGCTGGAGTTGCCGTTATTTGTACGGAATATGCGTGAAATCAGCATGCTGCTAGGTAAGAAAAACATCAAAGTAAAAGTGATGTTCGATTCGGGGGTGACTTCCGAAATTGCTGCCGAGTATATATTGCGTCAATACGAGCAAATTCGACGAAGCTTGGGTATTGAAATCAATATTGCTAATGCCGTGACCTTTCAAGGCTGGCAACGAGAAATCGCCGCCACACAATCCGGTGGCTTTGATGCAGTGATTGTTGGCTTATATCAAACCTTGGTGGACAGTGAAGGAAACAATGTTGATTCAAATCAGGTGCTCAGTTGGACTAATCAACATGTGGAGGTGCCGACCTTTGGCTTTTGGGACTTTTCCGTCGGTAAAGGGAAGACCGCTGGTGGCGTTGTGCTATTCGGTGAGTCACAAGGCCAACATGCCGCCGAGCTCGTCAAACAAATTAATGCTGGTGCTGACGCAAGCACGATACCGATTCAAATTGGTCGCCAAGGGCGTGCGATCTATAGTGCCAGTGAAATGGAACGCTGGTCGTTGACGCCTTCTTCACGGTGGCAAAACATTGATTGATGGCGTGAGGATGAAAGCCTAAGTGCTGACGATAACGTTGGTCAGCACATTTTGGGATAAGCAATCGTTTTGGATAACACGCACAAAAAACGCGCTCAAACGGCGCGTTTTGATTGCTGGGTAAAAGCATACGGTTAGTCTGGATGCGCTTCGCGGATTGCAATAAAGTCGTCCCAGTTATCGATCAGCAAGTCGACCAGTTTGGGCTCAAAATGTTTGCCGCGCTGTGCGACCAGCTCGTTACGAATGTCGTCATCAGTCCACGCATCTTTATAGGACCGTTTTGACCCGAGTGCATCAAACACGTCGGCCAATGCAGAAATCCGTCCACTGACAGGGATGTTTTCCCCTGCCAATTTATTGGGATAACCACTGCCATCCCATTTTTCATGGTGAGTCGCGGCGATTTCTTTGGCAACCAAAATTAAACGGCGTTTGGAATGGCTTAGAATTTCAACACCATATTCCACATGTTTTTGCATGATCTCCCACTCGTCAGCATCGAGTTTGCCAGGTTTGTGCAAAATGGCATCTGGGATAGCCACTTTGCCCACATCATGCAGAGGTGAGCCGTGTTTAATCATGGTGGCCTCTTGCTCACTCAGACCATAAAGCTCAGCGAGACATTCACAGAACAAAGACACCCTTTGTACGTGCGCCCCCGTTTCTTTACTCCGCGCCTCCACCGCATTGGCGAGGTTGTAAACCAGCTCTTTGGAAGTTTCACGTAAATCCACCATCAAGCTGAGATTCTCGAACGTGAGCCCAATGTTTTGCATATATATTTTCAGCAAATGTTGGTCGAGCTCGGAGAGTGTTTTCGCGTGATTCACGTAAAGGAGAAATTCAACATCCTCCTCGTCACGATGGAACAGCACAAACCCATCATCAAATTGGATGCTTTGTTGTTTGTTCAGGGCTTGTTGGCAACGCTCTGAAACTGTTTTAGGCAACTTCTCAAACGCACATTCACTGTAGCAATCGACGTATTCCCCTGTCGCGGCGAGGGTCAGTGCGCGTGACTCTTCTGCGCCAGGGCGAGGTTGTACCACGCAGTAAAAGGCTGAGTCATGAATGTGTAGCAATGAGGTAAGTTGCTCCAACACTGCTGTCGCATAGTGTTGCAGGTTAGTAGTGTTTTGGACGTTGGCCGACGCCTCAATCACCCGCTTTAATCCTTGTTTTTGTTCCTCAATCATGCACAAATCGCGATAAGAGCGCAGCATAGAGTAGAGTAAGGTTTTTAGCTTTTGGGTGGTGAGTTCGGTTTTTTCTTTGTAATCGTCAATATCGTATTCGCGGATGACTCTGTCTTCGGGGGCTTGTCCCGCTTGGCCAGTCCGCAATACCAACCGGATCACGTGGTCATTTTTCTCATCGCGGATATATCGCACTAGATCTAAACCCGCGTGCTCGGTTTCCATCACCACATCCACAAGTGCCAGGGCGATACCTTCCTCTTTTGCGAGAATGTCTTTTGCTTCTTGCCCTGATAATGCCGATAAAATCTCGAGCGGGCGATCTTGAAACGTAAACCCTGTTAACGCCAAGCGCGTCACCTCGTGCATCAAATCATCATCATCCACCAACAGAATACGCCAAGGCTCGTGAGTGGAAGCCTGATTCGCTTCTGGTGGGGATGGAGATGCGTTGTCACGCTGATCCGCAAACAAGTCCATGATCTTCGCCTCTATTCGCGTACTTCGTAATTAACTAAAGCGTAGTTGAGCAAAATAAAAGTTGCGAGTTGGGATAACGCATTCAATTAGAATCATGTTGCTGCATTAGTGAGTTTGTTTCGATACCTCATTAGAGATCACTGATCTAGCACATAACAGCTCTGTTTGTCTTTGATAGTCTGGAAGACGCACCCGCTTATCGGATGTAGTCGATTGCACAAGTTTGGCGGTTTGGCGGATAAAACAGTGCCGTCATTCAACGTGTTGCGTAACGCATCAGTAAGATTGTTGTGATGCGGATACCATTTGACAGTGAGCGGTTTTGCGGGCTTTTGTGATCACAGTTTTACTGACTAGACAACAATCACAATCAGACTTTGATAAACAAACAAGGCAGTTATGTTTAAAAAACTTTCATTAAAAAATAAGCTTGCGCTATCGGCGAGTGTCGCCATCATCATTGGTGGTTTATTGGTTGAAGCTCTCTCATTTCGGGCGTCACTATCACGGCTTGATACCGAGGTATCGCAACGTCTCGAAAGCACGACGGCCTCATATAACCAGTATGTGGCGGATTGGATCGTATCGAAAGAACGTGCGATGACGTCGCTAAGTAGTGACGCCAACCTTAATAGCATTGTGACGCACTTAAAACAGGTTCGCGATTCGGGTGGGTTTGACAATGTGTTCCTTGCTTACCCCGATGGTAGCCAAGACAACGCGAACGGTGTGGTCCTCCCACCCGGTAATGATGATCCACGCAAATGGGGTTGGTACATCAATGCCAAAGCGGATCCGTCCAGTGTGTTTATGGATAACCCTACGGTAGCCGCAGCGACGGGCGCCAATGTGGTCTCTTTAGGTAAAGCCTTGCAACTGGGTGGCGACATGGTGGTGCTGGGTGCTGACGTTGAAATTGGCGACATCATTGAGGGGCTTGAGAAGGTTATCTTGCCTGGGCGCGGTTATATGTTGATTGCCAATGGCGATGGCAACATCTTTACCCATGCCAATACGGATCTTCTTAACCAACCCGTCAGTGATTTAGGCCTATCGTTAAGTACGGTAAAAAATGCCGCTAATTCGGGCCAAGATCTCATGGCAGAGGTGAACGGTGAGCAAAGTGTGGTGTATGCCAAACCGATTGCCGATACAGGGTTAATGACGGTCACAGTGATCAATTATGACTCGCTGGTAGCGCCTTTGTTCGATGCGGTGTGGGGACAAATTGCCGTGACCATCGGGGTGGTGATTGCGTGTACTTTGTTATTTAACCTGCTGGTTAACGTCCTGTTTAAACCACTGACCAATGTGTCGAATGCGCTTGAGCAAATTGCCCATGGTAGCGGTGATTTGACCCAGCGGATTGAAGTAGAGAGTGAAGATGAGGTCGGGCAGTTGGCGCACAATTTCAATACTTTCGTCGGAAGTATGCACCAACTCATCAGCCATATTCGAGAGCAGGCCGGTCAGCTGACATCGCAATCAAAAAGCAGTACCGATCGTGCACAACGCAATGTGGATGATATTAATCAGCAACAACAAGAAATTACCATGGTGGCGACGGCCGTGACAGAACTGGCCTCGGCGACGCAGGAAATTGCCTCTCATGCAGAGCACACCGCAAGCACCGCACAAGATTCAACCGCAAGCACCAATAATGGTCGGGCGGTGGTGGAGAACACCAAGACGTCAATTACGCGCTTGGCCGATGAGTTGAAGCAGGCCAGTACCATCGTGGCGGAGTTGGATAGTCACTCCCAAGAAATCTCGACCGTTCTGTCGACCATTCAAGATATTGCTGAGCAAACCAATTTGTTGGCGCTGAATGCGGCGATTGAGGCGGCGCGTGCAGGCGAACAGGGCCGTGGTTTTGCGGTAGTTGCCGATGAAGTGCGCATCTTGTCTCAGCGCACCCATGCATCGACTGAAGAAATTAAATCCACGATTGAGACATTGCAAACCACCACAGCCAATGCCGTTTCTATTATGGAAAGCAGTTCATCATTGGCCGGTGATTCAGTCGCGGACGCTGATAAAGCCACTGCGGCATTGAGTGAGATTGACGCGGCGGTTAACCAAATTAGCGATATGGCGACTCAAATTGCAACGGCTGCTGAAGAACAAACCCATGTGACTAGCGAGATCACGCAAAATATTACCTCAATTAAAGATGTGTCTGAGCACCTTGTTCATAGTGCGAACGATGCGTCTGAAGAGGCGGATGGGTTGCGTATTCAAGCGGCGAACCTTAGCGAAAAAGTGGCAACCTACAAACTTTAAACGCGCATCTGGCTACCCTGACGCCAAGGGGTAGCCAGATTTTTTGAAAAAAATGAAGATAAAACGGAACTTTATTCAGTGAGCTTGGTCACACTAAGCACTGAAGCAACAACAAAAAGGTTTTATGCTAACCCTATTACGAAATTTTCGTACCTCATTTATCTTCTTTCTGCTTGGCATTGGATGCCTCTTAGCGTTCAATTTATCCACTCCGAACATTGCTGCCAACGGCACGCTGCAAGAACCCTTTGCGTTTATCCCTCTTGCATGGCTATTCCTCGCGGTGAGCGCGGTGATTTTTGCGTTTAAAATGGTACAAACGGTATTGATCGTTAAACGCCAACACCTTGATTGCTGATACCAAGGTCCAGAGGAGGCAACATGATTGAACGTCACGGCCGAGAACTGGATATTGATATCGGTAATAAACATTTGGTGATTCAACGTCGTTATGAGGCGTGTGGGGCCTTTAACGACCTTTTAATCGCGATTTGGTTTTTGATTGGCAGTTTTTTCTTCTTAAACGATGCATTGATGGAGAGTGGTACCTGGCTTTTCATTGTCGGAAGCGCGCAGCTGCTGTTAAAACCGAGTATCAAGTTGATGAGCTTGGTCCATGTCTCGCGCGTGCAACAACGGGCACAGAACACAGCATAACAAACGGTTACTCAATCAATTATAAATTCATTAGCCTCTGAGCCAAGAGGCGAATAAACCCAAGAGGCAGGGTGATGACCCTGCCTCTTGCTATGGTGGCATCGCACTGGTTGGTTTATTATCGCTATTTATCCCAGAACCCAGAGCTGAAGGGCAATAAAAAAGCCAATCGATAGCCCGACCACTAACAAGGTGGATAAACGTGTACAGGCTAAACCGATCGCTAAAAGTGCACTTAATAAGTAAGGATTGGTTAGGGTGACAGAGAGGTGTCCTTCAGGGAAAAAGACAATCGGCACCCATAGCGCGGTTAGAACCGCCGGTGCAGAGTAGGTCAGGAGTCGTTGTAACCGCGGACCTATGCGTACAGGGATACTTCGTGCAAGCAACAGATAACGTACCGAGAAGGTGATCAGCGCCATCGCGACAATGATAAACCAGTAACTCATGTTGCTGCCCTCCGTGTCGGTAGAGACTCAGCCATTAGCCCCGCGACCATACCTACGCCGGTTGCAATGATTAACGCATTGGGGATGTGGTAATAGGTGAATAGCAGCATACTGACACCGCTCGCCAAGGCACAAAGTAGCACGGGGCGGGTTTTTATACTGGGCACGGTCAGTGCGATAAAGGTGGCCGCAATGGCAAAGTCGAGCCCGATGGCTTCCAAGGCTTTCAGCTGAGAACCGGCGAGAATCCCTGCCAAGGTAGCAAGGTTCCAACCGATATAAAACGCGGCGCCCGTATACAGGGCGTAGTGTTTAGAAAATCTTCCCTGCTTGCTGGTGTGTGCGGTTGAAAGCGCATACATTTCATCGGTCAGTAAAAAGCCGAGGCCGAGACGCCATTTAAGTGGCAAGGGAGTGATGTACTGACGAAAGTGGGCACCATAGAGAAGGTGCCGTGCGCTAATCACCAGTGTGGAACCGAGCACCGCTGGCAAGCCCGCCGCATTGCCCACCATCATGGTGCCAGACAATTGCACCGCCCCTGCAAAAACCAGTAATGACATGGCTTGTGTTTGCAGCGCACTGAATCCCATTTGCAGCCCTAATGAACCGCAGAGTATCCCCCAAGGCAGGACGGCGAGGCACAACGGACTCACATCGCCTAATGCGCGCCATACTGATGCCTCAGGCGCATGCACCTCTTGTGCAGCCTTATGCATAGATCACCTTTTTGTTGTATTTGCTTAGTTATAAATTGTTTTTATCGGTAAGGTGCTAAAAGGTCAGGTAACGTACTGATTAACAAACTTACCAGATGTTTGTATCACATCACCGCCATGCCGCAAAGAGATGGGATTATCAACAGCCAGAGTGGCTCACTAAGACACAGAAAGGAAACACGATGAAAGCACCGCATCGCCTGAAGGGATCAACACCGCCAAGCGTGCATTTTCTCTATGTTTGGTTAGTGTCAACGGCAATAGCCAGTGCCGCTGTGGTTGGTGCATGGCAGGCGGGGTGGATAACATTGACGACGTTTGGGGATGGTGCATTTTACGTCGGGGGGCTCGTTTGGTCGGCAGCGGGGCTTGTGACGTATAGTCGTTACAAAAGCCGCTATTGGTATCGTGATTCAGTAACACGGCGGGCGCTCACGGCTCAACAACACGCGATGGTGATCGATTCATCGTCACCGCCCGATGACAAGCTCGGACTGTGGCTGTTTTTAAGTGGGCTTCCCGCCATGATACTCAGCGGTATATTGATGTTGGTGGCTTAACCCACCCAGTGATAATGGTGGTTCGGCTTTTTGGCGACCAATCCCTGTTGTTGTAAGTGGGTAAATAGGGCATCGACAGCCTCTTGGCTGAGCGCATACTCCGCCATTACGGCTTTCTTGCTACAACGTAGCGTTTTGGCGGCTAACGCGGCTTTGATATCGGCATAAGGCGCATCCGCATCCTCGTTAGGAACCTCTGAAGGCGTTGTGGATTTCGTGTCTATCTCATTGGCTCGAGCTGACGCTTTGGTGCTCACTGGCGTAGAGGGTGTGGTATGTGGGTGACGATACCAATGGCGGAAACGCTGCTCTTCACCGATCACGCCGACAAAGAAAGCGGCGAATAGGTCGAGCAACACAGAGAGAAAAATCACCAGCCAAGATTGGGCTTGATCGGCGCTGATGCCTAATGTGTTAGCAAGGTTGCTAATCAACCCCAAGATGGATCCCTGTGCCACCGCGGGCAAACTATCGCGCTCGAACGCGAGCTGCTGTTGCTCTTTACGTAATTGGTTGTTTTCTTTTTGTAATCGCGCCACACCCGTAGCAATTCTATCCAATTCGATATAACGCTCAGCGGCTTGATTATTCAATGTGATTTGTTGCTCGATAGCGTCGATTTGCCGATTATAAGCGTCAATCTGCGCTTGGGCTTGGCGCTGCTCACTTTGCGCAGCATTGGTGGCACTATTGATACCGCCAATACTGCCTCCGATCGAGATTAAGGCCAAAATGAGATAAAAAGCCAAGGCTGACAGGGCACCCACATAGTTGCCGTGCGCTCGGCGCTCACCAAACTCGTACCATGCGTAAAACTTACCCGCTTCAAAAATCACTGCCAATGCCCCGAACAACCATTGCATTAGCGGGTTGTCGTCAAGGGATAAGAACAGCAGCAGGGAAAAAATGGTAGAAGCCACAATAGCGGCACCGGTAAAGCTGTACACACTCAACATGGCGAATCGCCCTTTTGGGAAGCGTAACGCCATCTTGGTTGGCGCTGACATGACTGGATTCATATTGTTGTTATTGTCTGTGATATTGAGAGGGCGCAAAGCCTAGCGCATCTCAGCCCGTTTGTGTGTCAGTAAGCGGTGAAAACATGAATAAGCGATTGATTCATCGCCAATATGGATTAAAAGGCATCACAAAACCAACGTAAGCGGGTCGGGTTTCATTTTTTCTTCAGTGCAGGCATGTCATAGTCAGCTTTCACCTCATGCATTAAGTAAACCTTTGAAGGCGTGTTGATATATGACGTTTCAAAATGGAATGACAGGGGACAACGGGGGCGTATGCTAGCGCGATCGTATGTGACATTAATTAAGCACCAATGGCCGTTAATTGCTTTTGGCTTTCTATCGATCTTTTTTGGCAACATTGGTCAATCGTTTTTCATCAGTTGGTATGGCAGTAGTATTAAAGATGCGCTGTTGTTGAGCGATGCAACCTACGGCGGGGTTTACGCTATTGCGACCATGACCAGCAGTGTGTTGGTGATTAGCTTTGGTGGTGTGGTCGATCGGGTGCGGGTCGACAAATTACTGATCTTTTTTGCCACGTTACTGATGGTCGCGTGTGCGTTGATGTATTCGGTTGATAGTGTGGTAGGGCTGCTGCTGGTTTTTTTCTTACTGCGTTTTTGCGGACAAGGTTTTTTACCTCACATTGCGCAAGCCACTGTGATTAAGCGTGCGCAGCAGGATAAAGGTAAAGCCATTAGCTTGGTCGGCAGTGGTGTCGCCATTGGCGAGGTGGTTTTACCCTCAATCGTCATTGGCTTAATCGCGTTTTTAGGCTGGCGTGAAAGCTGGTTGTTCATTGGCGCCACCCTGTTAGTGGTGTTTTTACCATTAGTGTTATTGCTGATCCGAAAAGCAGATCTTAAACGGACGCGTATTGAGGCAGATAATCAAAACCACGCCAGTGATGCGAGTCGGCGTCAAGTTATTCGCGACTGGCGGTTTTGGATGATCATACCGATAGCCTTGGTGACGCCGTTTTTGGTCACCGGCGTATTTATCCAACAGGACTTTATCCTAGAAGCGAAACGGTGGACACCTAGCGTGCTAGCAGGCAGTTTCGTATTTTACGGTGCCGTGCATTGGCTAAGTTCAGTGATATCAGGCAGCTTGATTGATAAATACCGTTCGCGAAATGTACTTATCTTAATCCCCATTCCACTGTTGCTCGGGTTGATGGTGATTGCCAACGTCAATCACACCTTAGCGGCGCCGCTTTTTATGTGCCTTTTTGGTTTAGCGATTGGTGCAACCAATCCGGTGATTAATACCTTATGGGCGGAAATGTACGGAGTCTCGCATATTGGTGCCATTCGCTCTTTGGTCACGGGCATGATGATCCTTTCCACCGCGTTAGCGCCTTGGGTGTTTGGTATTGTTATCGATATCGGCTGGACGCTTAATGAGATGACTTATGCACTCATTGGAATGATTCTTTCCTTTACCGTGCTGTTGGTGCCTGTGTATCCGCGCTTGTAAGTCTAATCACCTGTCCAGACAATACGGAAAAGCGTGTATCAAGAAAAGATGGCAATAAATCTACGCTAAAAATATCACATCAACGCAATAAGACTTTGATTTATAGGAATAACGCCTTTTATTGATAAAAATGTGACGGTTGACGCTTGGTTAATAACTGACTAGGATCACGCCCTTTGATTTTCTGGGTTGCAGTAGGCCCGAGATCAGAACGCGACATCACTTTTTAATCCCAATTTATAGAGACGTTCATGATAGATAGAATTCAGCGTGATTGGTTCTCCAATGTACGCGGCGATATCCTCGCGGGTATCGTGGTGGCATTGGCTTTGATTCCTGAAGCGATTGCCTTTTCGATTATTGCCGGCGTTGATCCCAAAGTCGGTCTGTATGCCTCGTTCAGTATTGCCGTGATTATCGCCTTTGTGGGCGGTCGTCCGGGGATGATCTCGGCAGCCACCGGTGCGATGGCATTGCTGATGGTCACCTTGGTGAAAGAGCATGGCTTGCAATACTTACTTGCCGCTACCGTGCTAACCGGTATTCTGCAGATCGGTGCGGGTTATCTAAAACTCGGCAACCTTATGCGTTTTGTCTCGCGCTCAGTGGTGACAGGGTTTGTGAACGCCTTGGCGATTTTGATTTTTATGGCGCAACTCCCTGAGCTGTTTGGCCCCGAGATCATGCGCGAGGGCGATATCCTCTGGCATGTCTATCCGATGACGTTAGCGGGCCTTGGCATTATCTATTTGTTCCCGTATATCCCGCGTATCGGTAAAGCCATTCCTTCTCCGTTAGTGTGTATTTTGGTCCTTACCGGCATCGCGATGACATATAACCTTGATCTACGTACTGTCGGAGATATGGGTGAGCTGCCGGATACCTTACCTGTATTCTTGTGGCCGGACGTGCCGCTAAATTGGGACACGCTGGCGATTATCTTCCCATACTCTGCGGGGCTGGCTGTGGTCGGCCTGTTGGAATCGATGATGACCGCCACTATCGTGGACGATTTGACCGATACCAGCAGCGATAAAAACCGTGAATGTAAAGGCCAAGGTGTGGCTAACATTGCGACCGGTTTTCTTGGTGGTATGGCCGGTTGTGCGATGATTGGTCAGTCCGTTATCAACGTGAAATCGGGTGGCCGCGGACGTCTATCGACCTTTATCGCCGGTACTTTGCTGCTAATCATGGTGGTGTTCCTCAGCGATTGGATTAGCCAGATTCCGATGGCTGCGTTGGTCGCGGTCATGATTATGGTTTCGATCGGTACCTTCTCTTGGGAGTCCATCATTAATCTGAAGTCGCACCCACTGTCGACCAATATCGTTATGCTGACGACCGTTGCTGTGGTTGTATTCACCCATAACTTGGCGATTGGTGTGTTTGTGGGTGTGTTACTCGCGGCGCTATTTTTCGCCAACAAGATTGGTCGTTTTATGGTGGTCAAAAGCGACAATGCAGACAATGGCGACGAGCGCACGTATCGCGTTGTTGGCCAAGTCTTTTTTGCCTCGTCAGATCAATTTTTATCATCGTTTGACTTCAAAGAAGCGGTGGAGCGTGTCACCATCGACCTTTCTGCAGCGCACTTCTGGGATATTACGTCCGTGTCTGTACTCGACAAGGTGGTGATTAAATTCCGTCGTGAAGGCACTGAAGTTAACATCGTGGGTATGAATGATGCGACGGCGACCATCGTCGACAAGTTCGGCGTGCACGATAAGCCGGAAGAAGTAGAAAAAATGATGGGTGGCCACTAAGGAGACCGACCATGGAACAAATTACCGCGTGCGTAGATGGCCCGCATTATTCAAAGCAAGTCGCAGATTTAAGCGTTTGGGCCGCCAAGCGCTTGTCTGTGCCCTTGACACTTTTGCATGTGCTGGATAAATCCTCAAACCAAGCGGAGCCTGAACTATCAGGCAACCTGGGCGTGGGTAGCCGTGAACAATTGCTACAAGAGCTGGTGTCGCTGGATGAGCAGCGTGCCAAGCTGGAAATGAAACACGGCAAAGCGCTGCTGTCTGAGCTGGAAGACGACGCCAAAGCCAAAGGGCTGGACGATGTGCGTAAACTGCAACGCCACGGCCATTTAGTAGAAACATTACTTGAGCTTGAGCCACAAACTCGTGTTTTGGTATTGGGTAAATCGGGTGAATTGCATCAAAACGATACCAAAGCGATTGGATCGCAGCTGGAAAGTGTGATCCGCTCTATCAAGGCGCATACCTTGGTCGCGAATGGTGAGTTCAGTGCGCCAGAGTCTTACTTATTGGCCTTTGATGGCAGCGACATCAGCGAAAAGTTGGTAGAAAAAGCCTTGAGCACGCCGCTGTTGGCAGGGATGACATGTCATTTGGTTATGGTAGAAGACTCACAAGAAAAGCTGGCAGCGTTTAAACGTGCGGCAGAGCGCTTGAAAACGGCGGGTGTCGATGTGGTTGAAGTGCAGTTAACCGGTGAGGTGCACCGCGCTATCCTAGACTATCAAGCGGCCAACCAAGTTGGACTGATTGTGATGGGGGCTTATGGTCACTCGAAACTGCGTCAGTTCTTTTTGGGCAGCAACACCACCAAGCTGCTGGTTGAATCAACGGTGCCTATGCTGTTGATCCGCTAACCGCGCCGGATAGCAAGCAAATAAAAACCCGCATGATGCGGGTTTTTTTGTATCGGTTGACCGTTTGTCTTTAGTACGTTTGGGGATCAGTACTTAAAGCGTGTGGTAAACATAAATTGGTCGCCATACCACTCGTTTACACGATACTCGGCACCCAAAGAAAAGAGTTCGGTGGCGTGGAAACGGCCGTATGCAGAGCCAAAGGTATCTTCTTCGTCATCAACGGTGAGCAAACCAATTTGGCCGCCAACTTCTACCTGTGGACCCAACCACTGACGGATACCTAGGTTCACTTCTAGGCCCACATCACTGTCGTAATCTTTTTTGTTCACGCCACGAGCAAGCAGCTCACCGGTCAGGTCTGCCCAGTTATTAATCGGGGCATGAAAGCCAACCCCAGCTGATGTATCCCAGTCTGAATCAAACTCGGTGTCTGCCTCAACGCGAATGTGTGCATTAGGATGGATAGACATGCTAAATCCTGCACCATAGGTGAGTGGGCTGACACCAATGCGCCCTTCAACGTAATCGTAACTGAAGTTACTCATGGTGCTCAGGCTGGCGTCGTCTTCATTGGCCGCGGCGCTGAATGAGGCCAGAGCGACAATAGCGCCGGCTAATAGAGATTTACGCATTATCAATTCCACTTGTTATTGGTGTTGAAATCATTCTATAAGACGATTGAACGAATAAACAAGCACATCCGTGTGGCAGACGTGGCTTTTTTACCGATTTCTGACCCAATGGCGGGTATTCAGGCAAAAAGCGCTTATTCGCCGCCCACCTCGAATTTATGCTTGTTGATGGCGTCCACAAGTCTTGGCGTATCAAGTACACTGGTCCATGGCAACAGATTTGGTTCGTGCTCAATCATAAAGCTGGTTAATTGATCGGTGACTACGCTGGTAAGCGTCGCTTTCTGCCATGGTTTGGCAATGTAGTAATGTAAACTGGCGTGGTTAATCGCCGATACTGTGTCTTCCAGTCCCGCTTGGCCGGTGAGAAGCAGTTTACGCGCCCCTGCGGTTTGCGGTTGTTTCGCCAGCTCAATCAAAAAATCGACGCCAAGTTCACCTGGCATAATGTGATCACACAGGATAAGTGCCAATTGCGTGCCTTGCGCCGCCATTTGCTCAATCACATCGCGCGCTTCTGCAACCGACTCTGCGGCTTCTAACTCAAAATGATCAGAAAAGCTTTGTAAGTCATCCATGACGCTATCAAGCACGTCACGTTCGTCATCCACGCATAAAATCATATACTGGCTCATAACTGGGGCTCCTTACGGGTAGTAGGGGAGAGCGAAACGGGTAGTGTCACTGTCATTGTGGTGCCTTGTTGCTGAACAGATGACACACGAATATCACCACCATGTTGCTGGATAATTTGTTGGCACACGGTCAGACCAATGCCCAAGCCAAAGTGGCCCTCGCGTTTGGTGGTGTAGTTTAAGGCAAAGATTTTTTCTTGTTGCTCTGGCGTCATGCCCACGCCGGTATCTGAAATCGCGACTTGGATGTAACTTGCTTCATCGTTATCGACAAGGTCGGTTTGTACCTTGAGTGTGCCGGGCTCTGGCATGGCGTCGAGCGCATTGGCGATTAAGTTGGTCCACACTTGCGCCAGCGCGTAGGGCTGGGCGACAATTTCCGGCAATGGGTGGTAGCGTTTATCCAATTGATGGGGTTTCAGTCGATGCTCAAATAAGGTCAGGGTGTCTTCAATGCCTTCCAGCAGCTGGGTGCGCTGACGCTGCTCAGTATCTTGGCGCGCATAGGTGCGTAAGCTTTTGACTAAATCGGCAATGCGTTGGGCACAGACATGGTTTGAACGCAGCAAGCGGCCGCAGCGGGCGTATTGTCGCCAGATTTCCACCGTGGGCGAGAAGGCATCGCCCAGTTGCTGTTGCCAGTGCGAGACCTCATCAGCTTGATACAGTCCCATCCCGACTAAATCACGGGCAAGATGACGTTCGCTGACTTGGTCGGTTAAGTGTTGAGTGTAGGTGCGTGCTTGAGCCGTCGAGAGAGGCGTAGCTTCGCGGTTCGTCTGCAATAATGTGAGTGCTTGCTCAAGGCTATCAGGCGTTAATGGTGCTTGTGCGACCGCTTGTAATGCATCACCGAGGGCGTCGCTATTTCTCAGAATGGCCGACACGGGATTGTTTAGCTCATGGGCGACACCGGCCACGAGTTGCCCAAGCAACGCCATTTTTTCCTTCTCGACCAATTGCTGATTGGCGGCGTCCAATGAGGCGAGGGTTTGTTGCAATTGAATTTCGGTGCCAATACTGCGCTTTAAGCGCTGGTTAAAATGCAGTAGTAGGTGCTGGATAAACAGCGGCAATAGCTCCGAGCGGCTACGCATGATTTTGGCAAATAGCTCGTGGTCAATTTTGATCACCTGGGTGCGTGTCAGGGTGCGGGCCGTTGAGAAAGACACTTCGCCGGTGACAAATGACATGCTGCCGATCAAGCTGCCTGCTTTTAGAGTAGAAACATGATGCTCTTGGCCATCGTCATCGGTTTTGTACAACCCCACTTCGCCTTCGGCAATAAACCAGAGAAATGCATTGGGTTGATTTTCTTTGGTAAGAACATGGTGAGGGCTGTAAGTGCGACACGCTTTGCTTTCATCATTCCCTTCGAAAAAAGCATAGAGACCTTGAATTACTTTGTCGGCAATGGCGCGGGTGTCACTACTTGAGGGGGAGAACAGTTGAGATTGGAACTGGTTAATTTCGCGTTCCACTTGTGCATCAAGCAAGGCGCGGTGATCGAGCGCTTCAGCATAGCGGAGTAAATCATGCTGGCAGTAGCGTAACACATAAGTGGTTAGCTCTTTTTCGGCCACGCGTTGTAGTTCATCCCGACGCCAAGGCTTGTGCATGCAATAGTTTAACCGTCCCTCATTCACCGCCTGCAAAATGGCATCATACTGTGGCGCATCACTGAGCAATAGAGTGCGCGCACCGATGCTAGCTGGGTGATTATCGATGTTGACGAGCATATTGATGCCACTGTCATCACCGGGTTGATTATGACAAATCAACATTGCCACTTGTTGACCTTGATGCTGACATTCATCAAGAAGTGCGTTGGCGTCATCAGGGTTATCGGCACTACACAGATCGAAAACATCCCGAAAAGGGGCTAAATCGTGAGTGAGCTTCTCGATAATGATGGGATCGTGGTCGACGCACAAAATCACGTAGGCATTCATAGGGAATCGCTGAATTTCTGCTCAATGCTTTGCATTGTAAGCGGATTTAGCCAGCGATGATGCGAATCGGTCGACAATAACGCACTTTGTCACATCCTTACACAAAATAGGCGCCAACCCATGATGTGCTGACGCCTTGTACTCAGTATTACTCGATCAAGGTTTCCTGTTCGGTGGTGAGTTGGCTGCGGCGTTTACGCGTACGGCGGTGGAACAACCATCCGACCAAAAGACTCATGTCAGTGTTATCGTCACCGTCTATTTTTGGTTACACTAGAGCTTTTCGAATGCCTTGAGGGCAAAAGATATGTTTCTAGGAAAATACGGCGCCATGGCTGGCGCTGTTGCGGTGGCGGCATGTTGGCCGTTTGCCACCGGTCAAATCGCGCAATCTATGTATGAGCGCGAAGTGGCACAATTTAGCTCGCCAGACATTACGGTTGAACAACGGGAATACCATCGCGGTTACCTTGATTCTCGTGCTGTGACGCGTTTGCACTTTAAAGGTGACGTCAAACTAGCCTTAGAAGAAGCGGGCCTGCCCAGTGAGTATGATCTTTCCTCAGAGATCACGCATGGTGTGCTCGGCGTATCATCGACGAATACCTTAGTGTTGACCCCCGATCTACAAACACTCACCCAGCGCCTATGGCCGGGTAACCCGACTCCTATCCGATTGGACATGGAAACGCTTGTGACAGGAGCGTCGGATTATCAGTTGACCGTCGCGCCTTTCTCATTCACGAATGAAGGCAAGAATCTGACAGCCAGCGAGCTAACCTTGATGGGGAGCTTGGCACGCGATGGTGAAATTACCTTCGATTTTAACTGGCCAGCGGCGGCGCTGAACGCCGATAACGGCGAGCAGATAAAAATCGATACGGCTAAAGGTCAAGGACGGGGTTATTTACAAGATGATCTTTGGATTGGTGAGCAGGCATTTTCGGTTGAAGGCATGCGTCTGGTTGATACCAGCAATCAAGCTTATCGAGTCGGAAAAAGTCAAATTCAGATCAGCAACCAGATGGTCAATGCAGACGAAAACACGCGTGCGCGCATTGATAATGCGAACCGCATTACCGTGTCTTCATTTACGTTGCCGGATAACAGTGAATGGCGCAACATCGCGTTGGTCTTTGATGCGAAAGGGCTAGACTATCAGGCGATGGCGACCATCGCCGGCCTATCATCTGATCTTGAGAACCCAGAGCAAGTTGACGCACTGGATCAAGCGATGATGACGCTATTACAGCAAGGACTAGCGTTAGATATTGCACCGGCGAGCATCACCTTACCGGATGGCGATGTAAGCGCTAATGTTGCGCTGAACTTAGCCAAAGCGGACCCACAAGCCGCTGCGCAGTTAGACTTAAATGCCTTGGTCAGCCGTTTGTCAGGCAATATCGACATTACCGTGCCAGATGCATTGCTAAGCCAGCCGCAATGGCAGGCGAAAAAACAGCAGTTGATCAAAGCGGGATACGCGACGATGAATGAGGGACAGTTTGAGCTCACTGCCACTATTGAGGGTAATCAAATTGTGTCTAGCAATGGCGAGTCGATGCCGCTGATGCTATTTGCGATGTTAATGATCTAACACAATCAGTGATGGGGCACAGTCTTAGTGTGCTCCATTGTTGACCCCTTATTTCGCTAGCTGTATAAATAGTTGATAACTATAACGCTATAAGATAATTCATGACCCAAGCACTCCCCGATCTTAAAGCCAAAAAGTATAAAACAGTGCGTGAAGAAGCCGTGATTGGCTTACGTGCGGTTGGCTTTCTTAAACATGGCACCGCCACTCACGTACAAATTAAAACCCCGGTTGGGCAAATTTTTAGCTGCCAGAGTACCTTCATTGGCTTTGATGGCGACCAGCGACTGTTCTTTACCATTCCCACCCGTAACATTAAGCAGTTAAACCAGTTCTTTGTCGAAGGGTATCGCATTGCGGTTGATGGCGTATCGGATGAGGGAGAAGGCACCAAAATTCGTTTTGCCTCACGGATCTCACACATCATGATGTCGCCAGTCGCGATTATGCTGGTGGAA
This sequence comes from Salinivibrio sp. IB872, assembly GCF_001995345.1. Classification (NCBI taxonomy): domain Bacteria; kingdom Pseudomonadati; phylum Pseudomonadota; class Gammaproteobacteria; order Vibrionales; family Vibrionaceae; genus Salinivibrio; species Salinivibrio sp. IB872. Next base: position 53,089 of record NZ_MUFO01000008.1, read on the forward strand.
TTACCGCAGCAAGCCAAGCTGATTCAACAGCGGAAAGAAAGCCGTTATGAGCTCAACGTCAAAGGTGAAATCCCACTTGAGAAGCGACGTTTGTCGGTCAACCTAACCGATATCTCCGCCGGTGGCTGTGGATTTAGTTTTGATGCTATTGCTCCCGTGTTTGAAATGAAGCACCAACTCGCGATTCAAGTCCGGCCTTCTCACGGGGATGACTGTTTTGTACTGAGTGGACAAGTAGAGAATCGTCAACAAAAGTGGGGCATGCAGCGCTACGGCTTGTCTTTTGATCAATCGGGACTTCAGCACTGTCGTGAATTGATTAAACGCTTAGTCTTTGACGGCTCACGCTACATTTTTAATCCCACCGTTGAAAGTGATGAGTGACAGTGTCACTTTAAGCTCCCTCCACTCTCTTTAGGCGAGGCCTTGCATCGCCATGCGCTGTCCAGTAATCGCATCATTATCACTGCGGGCAGCGCTGCACATAGATGACTTTTGCATTGATGGCATGATGATTAAAAAAGTGCAGCCAGCGTTTTTGATGGTGCTGGAGCGTATCGCCGGGTCCTTTTACTTCGACCCACTGATAGTCATCGGCTCGGCACATAAAAAGATCAGGCTGACCGCTGCGATTATGTCGTCGATCAAACAATATTCTTTCGAAACACGCTTTGAGTTGGTGGGTGGAGAGCGCGCGTAACGCTGCATCCAGTAACGGCCATTCGATAACTCCCCAGTGGACCCAATCATTGGTTATGCCGTGCTTTTCTGCATAATGCTGCTTTATCAGCGCACGCGCGTTGTCTATGTCACTGAGGCGATCGTCAATGGCAGGTTGGCGCGCAGTGCAAAACTCCTCGCTGTATAAATCACGTGGCCCGCGTTGAAATGGGTTAAGAAATGCTCCTTGGACGGGCATAAAAAGGATGTCCCAAAAAAATAATCCAAACAGTGCGTTCAATAAGCAATTTTCGCTGTACCAGACTGTCCAACCTTGAGCGCGATAATAATCGGCAACTTCCCACTCAACGCGATCGTGCAAGGGTAAAGCCAGGTGCTCTGTGTGTATTTCGCTGATCGGCGTCGCAGGCAATTCATGGAGCCCAATATGTTGTTGGATCTTTTTTTGTTTGGCGAGGCGACAGGCGATGTCACGTTCATCCTCATCATGAGGAGCGCGCAACACGGTGCCGATCAGTGTGGCGGCCAAGTCGATATCGTCTTGCTTGATGGCTATCCGCGCTTGTCTTTCACGACTTGGAGGCTGTGTGGTGGTTTGATAGAGCATTTGTGCCGTATCAAGGTTTGCATGGCGTTCGTGTTCACGGGCAATGCGATTCACTAACCGTTGGCGTTTCCGTTCCAGTAGTGGCCATGCGTACCGCGCAGGAAGCTGGTCAGTTAGGGCGAGAATGATGTCGGGTTGCTTGGCTTTTTTCGCTTGCCAATAATGCTCATTCAATGCCGACAAGTGCAACCAATGGTCGATATGTTCACGGCATTGAAAGAGGCGCTCTGATTGACTGAGCGGGTAAGATTCAAAGGTTTGAATACCCAGCTCGGCCACCACAAACTGACTCAAGTCTTGACGCGAGTTACCAAAGTAGAGCAGTAAAAATACGGATAACAACTCGGGTTGCAGACACTCAATGAGCATGGTTGGGCTGGTCAAGGTGTCGCCATAAGTCGCTTGAATCGCGACTTGCCATTGCGCTTTACTGGCGCTTTTGAGCACGTCAGCCTGCGGATAAGCGTGAGCCATCTGGGGTTTGGTCAGGAGATTCAGCACCACCTCGGTGGCCGCCTGATGGGTGAGGCGAACATAGCCCTGCGTGGCTAATTCGTCGAGTAAAGGAGACAAGTCGCCGAGTTCGTGATACACCAATTTTTCGGCGACAAACCAATCATGACGACGCATCAATAATCGGATCAGCAAACATTGCGCCTTAAAGCTAAGCTGTTGAAAGGTAGTGATCCAATGACGCTCTGCGTGATTGAGCAGATCCCAATCACGTTCAGACACTAAATCCATCAAGCATAGGAAGTTATGATGATAATAATAGGGAGAAAGAGGGTCAGGCTGCGTCATCCTTTGTCCTTTTTTGTTTTGTTACGACACATGCATTCAGGAGCTGCCGCATGAAATGGAGTATCGCCTTACTATTGTCAGTTGTTAGCTGGTTGGTGTCGAGTCCTGTGTTAGCCGACGCAGAGAATACGTTTTCACCTGAGCAAGGGATCGCTGGCGTGGCTTGTATGGTGGTTGATCCTGCAGGGCGCTTGCTGCTCGTCAAAGACCGCGTCAGTGGCCGCTATGGATTACCGGGCGGCCGTGTAAGCCTTGCGGAATCCCCGCAAAAAGCATTAGCACGAGAAGTGTTTGAAGAGACCGCTATTCGCGTCGATGTTGCTAAGGTGCGCTATCAGGATCATCGCGGCGTCTTGTTTGATTGTCGCAGCCTGGCCCCATTACCGGTTGTCTCCCAAGCGGATGGTACTGGCATCTTGCCTGCGTGGCTGGCGCCGAACTTTGCCTCTGAAATTGACGAAGCCCGACTCGTACCCAAAGCGCACGCTGAAGACTATCAATACCGATTTAATGACAGGGGAGCGCTACTGTGGTCGTTGGTCGATAAAGTGCCAAGCAGCGATGTGACCGCGTTGGCAGACTTTAGCGCACTCGCCCCTGCCTTTTATGTGAGTCAGTACGGGTTAGTCTCAGGTGTTCAGCAAGCCGTTGCCGCAATGGGCGAGACCATGGCTTCGTTCACCACTCAGGTCTTTTGGCTGGTCAATATTTTAGGGGAAACGGCATTCTATCTTGCTTTTGTGCCGCTATTTCTGGTCTTCAGGGGCCATAAATCGGCCTTGTCTTTGTTGTTTTTGCTGATCAGTGCTGCCGCGGTATCAACCCTTCTAAAAAGCGGCTTTGCAATGCCTCGGCCTTTCTTTATTTGGCCCGAGTTAAAAATCGGTGATGCGAGAGGTTTTACAGTACCGAGCGGCCACACCTTACTGGCGGCAGCGGTAACAACGGCATGGTATCTTAAGCGGCGCGCTGAGCATCCGCCCGCCTATGGAGCGTTGGCGCTGACAGTATTAGTGATTGTATTGATGGGCCTGAATCGGATGTACCTCGGTGTACACTTTGCCAGTGATGTCATCATTGGCGGTTTGATTGGTGCCGGCATTGCAAGTGTGACCGTCAAACTCGATGGTCTGACGGTAAAAAATGCGCGGCCACTGCTCAATACCGCACGGATATGGCTGTTGGTATGCATCATATTGGCGCTTGCAGCATTAGCGGTGAAGTTGCCAAATTTGCTGTATCTCGCTGCCCTCGCGGCCGGCGTTTATACCGGTCAAGTTTGGCATAAGCTGTTCCCAACCCGTAAACCCGCACAAACACGAGGCGGAAAAATATTCACGTTTGCGTGGATTATTCTCGGCGCGGGGATCATTCTCGGTATTGCTTATGGTGTCAGCCAGTTAACTGGGGTCAGTTGGGTGTTGCTGATTTTCACGTGCATGGCAATTTGGAGCATACCGCCTTGGGCATTGATCGCCAGCCCTGAGTTAGCACGTTGGTTAGCCCGAAAAATAGGCATGCAATCGTTATAGCTACGTTTGGCGAACGGTGTTTTGTGATGGGTTGATGGTGAATTATGGGTGATCGCTTTGGCTGCGCGTAGAGTTAAGGTAAAGTGACAGCACAACAAAAAGTCACACCAGGCATGGTGGATACTGCGCACAGGAACAGCAATGATACCGGCAATACACCCACAGGCGGGCTTGTCGTCCGCCGTCGTTGATTTTCTAACCGCTTTGCAGCAAGCAGGCTTTGAAGGCGATATTGAGTCAACTTACGCGAGCCGATTGGCGGTGGCGACCGATAACAGCGTCTATCAGGCACTGCCACAAGCAGTGCTTTTCCCCGCGAGTGTGGACGACCTCGCACTCATTGGGCACACCGTACAAGCGCCGCCTTTCAATGCGATTAAATTCTCTCCTCGCGGTGGCGGAACGGGCACTAACGGCCAGTCACTGACGAAACATGTGGTGGTAGATGTTTCTCGCCACATGAATCAGGTATTGGAGGTAAACCCAGAGCAAGGCTGGGTCAGGGTACAAGCTGGCGTGATTAAAGATCAGCTCAATGACATCCTGCGGCCTTACGGTTTCTTCTTCTCGCCCGACCTTTCCACCAGTAATCGCGCCACCATTGGCGGTATGATCAATACGGATGCATCGGGACAAGGCTCGCTTCGTTACGGGAAAACCTCTGACCATGTATTGGGGTTAAAGGCGGTACTCGTCGATGGCAGTGTGTTAGATACGCAACCTTTAGATAGTGACCAATTAAATCATGCGATGGAGCGAGACGATCTTGCCGGTCGTGCATTAGAGACTGTCTCGTCGGTGTGTCGAGAGCACCGAGATTTGATCACGCGTACCTTTCCGCCTTTAAACCGCTTTCTCACTGGTTACGATCTTAAGCATGTCTATGATGACGCATTGAGTCGGTTTGATATCGGCCGCGTCCTATGTGGCGCGGAAGGCTCGCTGGCCTTTATTGCCGAAGCGACCTTAAACATTACTCCGATCCCGACGGTGCGCACCTTGGTCAACATCAAGTACGACAGCTTTGACTCGGCCTTGCGCAATGCGCCCATGATGGTGGAGGCCAAAGCGTTATCGGTCGAAACTGTTGATGCCAAGGTGTTGGATTTGGCACGCAACGACATTGTTTGGCACACCGTGAGTGATTTGTTGCAAGATGTGCCGGGTAAAACCATGCATGGCATCAACATGGTGGAATTTGCAGGCAATGACGTTGACGATATTGACCAACAAATTACCGCTCTTTGTGACAAACTGGATGCCTTGATTGAGCACGAGCAACAGGGCGTGATTGGCTACCAAATCTGTCGTGATCTCGCGTCGATCAACAAGATTTATGCGATGAGAAAAAAGGCGGTCGGCCTGCTCGGGGCGACGAAAGGGAAAGCGAAGCCGGTGCCTTTTGCCGAAGATACCTGTGTGCCGCCTGAACACCTAGCCGACTTTATTAGTGAATTTCGAGCCTTGTTAGACAGCCATGATCTGCATTACGGCATGTTTGGTCATGTCGATGCGGGTGTGCTCCACGTTCGCCCCGCATTGGACCTATGCGATCCGGAACAAGAGCGAATCATGAAAACCCTGTCAGACCAAGTCGTTGCGCTGGTCGCGAAATACGGTGGTTTGATGTGGGGGGAGCATGGCAAAGGATATCGTTCTGAATACGGACCGGCGTTTTTTGGTGACACCTTGTTTACCCAATTACGGCGAGTTAAAGCGGCATTTGATCCGCAAAACCGCATGAATCCCGGCAAAATTTGTACGCCTATCAATAGCGAAGATGCGTTGGTTCGTGTTGATGACACCAAGCGTGGCTTTTATGACCGGCAAATCCCCGTTGAGGTTCGCGACAGCTTTAAAGGAGCGATGGAGTGTAACGGAAACGGGTTGTGCTTTAACTATGACACCGCGTCACCGATGTGTCCGTCGATGAAAGTCAGCTACGACCGTCGCCATTCTCCCAAAGGACGCGCAGGGATCGTACGGGAATGGTTGCGTCTATTGGCCGAGCAGGGGGTTGATCCGCTCGATGTGGAACAGGCCTTAATGACGCAATCTCCCTCGGTGCGTGAGGTGATGAAAAAATTTGGCCGCTATTTTACGCGACGTAAGCAAGCGGACGATTTTAGCCACGAAGTGATGGAAGCGATGAATGGCTGTTTGGCGTGTAAAGCGTGTGCGAGCCAATGCCCGATTAAAGTCGACGTTCCCAGCTTTCGCTCTCGGTTTATGCAATTGTATTACAGCCGCTACCCGCGTCCGATCAAAGACCACCTCGTGGCGAACATTGAAACGTTATTGCCCCTGATGGCAAAAGCGCCCAAGTTGGTAAACGCCGTCACTCAACCCAGCTGGGCACAAGGGTTGACGGCAAAATTGGTGGGATATACTGATACGCCTGCGTTATCGGTGCCCACCTTAGCAGCGTCTTTGGCTGGCGATCATGCGCTAAAATTTGATCTAACTTGGCTGCAAGCTCTGTCTGCGCAGGAGCGTGAAAATTATGTGTTGATTGTCCAAGACCCGTTTACCAGCTTTTATGAAGCACCGCTTGTGCATGATCTTATTCAGCTTGCGCGCCAACTGGGGAAAGTGCCGATGTTGGTTCCGTTTAAGCCCAACGGCAAGGCCCAGCATGTGAAAGGCTTCTTACGCCGGTTTGGGGCAACGGCACAGAATACCGCTGCGTTTCTTAATCAACTTGCTGCGCTGAATATACCCTTAGTGGGCGTCGATCCGGCCTTGGTGCTTTGCTATCGTGATGAATACTGCGAAGCGTTGGGCAAAAAACGAGGCGATTTTAACGTTCAACTCAGTCACGAGTGGTTGATGTCAGTGGTGCCAGCATTGCCGCCAGCGGACACTATAGACGCGGGAACCTGGTACCTGTTTGGCCACTGTACCGAAAAAACACAATTGCCACATGTTGAGCAACAGTGGGCACAATTGTTCGCTCACTTTGGTGCCGAGCTAAAACCGGTATCGGTTGGATGCTGTGGTATGGCGGGTACCTATGGCCACGAAGCCGATAAGCGTGAGACCTCGCAAGCCATCTACGATTTAAGTTGGTCAGGCAAGTTGGCCGAATTGCCGGCAGAGCGGGTCCTCGCGACGGGCTATTCGTGTCGCAGTCAGGTCAAACGGTTTAGCGAGCAACAATTGCGGCATCCATTGCAGGTATTGCTGCGTTTAGCGTGCACCCGCAGTGATCGTGTCCATACTGAACACGTAAAGTAACATTGAGCTTGCACGCAAATGGGTTTCGCGTACAGTGAAATAATGGCTAAAAACGAAGGCAAAACAGATGCTTAAAACGATTGTTATCATCTTGCTGGTTTTGGTTGGTATCACCGCGGCACAGTACCTTGATGAGGGCACGCAAAAGAAAATCGCGTGGGTTGTCGGGGGTATTGCGGGCGTGCTTGCGCTGCTGGTTATTGGCGCTGAGCTATTTCGTTAATCACCCATTTGCTCGGCAAACGATTAAACGCCCCCATCGCGAGATGTTGGGGCGTTTTTTTATCCTGTCGTTAAACGGTTATTTACGCTTGCGAGACGGCTTATTGGTAGTGGCCGACGCACGGTTTTTACCGCTGGGGCGACGAATGTCGGGTTGATTTGGGTGCTTGGTCGCAAAGCGCTGGGTGCCATGACGTCCAGAACGGCGCTGACGTCCCACTTTAGCAGGGGCGTCCTCTTTCGGAATCAAACATTTAGGGCCGTTACCGATAAGGTGACTTTTACTCATACGTACCAAAGCGTCACGGATCAGTGGCCAGTTAGCAGGGTCGTGGTAACGTAACAGTGCCTTGTGCAGTCTACGTTGACGCTCGCCTTTTGCGACGGTGAGATCTTCGCGTTTTTTATACTTCACTCGCTTCAGTGGGTTGGTCTCAGAGTGATACATCGCGGTGGCATTACACATCGGTGATGGGTAGAAGTTCTGCACCTGATCACACTCAAAGTCGTTCTCTTTCAGCCAGCATGCCAGATGCACCATATCCTCATCCGTACATCCGGGATGTGCGGCAATGAAGTAGGGGATAAGGTATTGTTTTTTGCCTGCTTCTTTGCTGTATTTTTCAAACAGGGCTTTAAAGCGCTCATAGGCGCCCATACCTGGCTTCATCATTAGATCGAGGGTGTTTTTCTCGGTATGTTCGGGGGCGATTTTGAGGTAACCCCCAACATGGTGGGTGACCAACTCTTTCACGTATTCGGGCGATTCAATCGCGAGATCGTACCGGACGCCTGACGCGATCAAGACTTTTTTAATCCCTTCGACTTGGCGAGCTTTACGATATAAATCAATCGTATGACGATGATCCGTGTTCAACTTGTCGCAAATTTTAGGAAACACGCAAGACGGTCGCCGACAATTTCGCTCGGCCTTGGGGTCCGAACAGCCTAAACGGTACATGTTCGCGGTAGGCCCACCGAGATCAGAAATGGTGCCGGTAAAGCCGGGCACTTTATCACGAATATCGTTGAGCTCTTCAATGATCGAGGCTTGCGAACGGTTTTGAATGATCCGTCCCTCGTGCTCGGTAATTGAGCAAAATGAGCATCCGCCAAAACACCCACGCATAATGTTTACTGAGGTTTTGATCATGTCGTAGGCGGGAATTTTCGCCTTTCCATATTTAGGATGAGGAACACGTGCATAAGGAAGACCAAACACGTAATCCATTTCTTCGGTAGTCAGTGGCACGGGAGGTGGATTGATCCAAAGCAGCTGATCGCCGTGTTGTTGGACCAGTGCCCGCGCTGAATAGGGGTTGGCTTCTAAGTGCATCACGCGACTGGCATGGGCGTATAAAATACGATCGTTTTTGAGCTTCTCAAATGATGGCAAACGCACATAGGTATTTTTCGCATCGTGGCGAGAAGGACGAATCGTGATCGGTTTTGCTGCGTCAGGTTCTGCTTTCTTATTGGTTTCACATTGCGTTTCGGTGGCATAAGGATTCGGCATCACCATGGCTTTACCCGGCTTATCGATGCGCGTTGAGTCAACTTCGGCCATGCCTTCTGGGGGATGCTTCATCATCACTGCTGTCCCCGCGATCCGTGTCATATCAGCCAGTGCTTCGCCCCGCGAAAGACGGTGAGCCACTTCAATCAAGGCACGTTCCGCATTGCCAAACAGCAGAATGTCGGCTTTCGCATCGCACAATACTGAGCGACGGACTTTATCGGACCAATAATCATAATGGGCAAGGCGACGCAGACTCGCTTCAATGCCACCCAGTACAATCGGTGTTTGCTTGTACGCTTCTCGACAACGCTGTGAGTATACGAGTACAGCGCGATCGGGGCGCTTTCCACCTTCATTGTTAGGCGTATAGGCATCATCATGACGCAGTTTTCTATCCGCGGTGTAGCGGTTGATCATGGAGTCCATGTTGCCCGCGGTAACACCAAAAAACAGATTTGGTTCCCCCAATGCCATAAAGTCATCTTTGCTGTGCCAATTAGGCTGCGCAATGATCCCGACTCGAAAGCCTTGTGCTTCAAGCGCGCGACCAATCACCGCCATACCAAAGCTGGGGTGATCGACATAGGCATCACCGGTCACAATGATGATGTCACAGCTGTCCCAGCCGAGTATATCCATCTCTTCTCGGGTTGTAGGCAGGAAAGGCGCCGGTCCAAAGCAAGCGGCCCAGTAGGGGGTGTAATCGTAAATAGCAGTTGGTGTCACGTTATCGTCTCTTGGTCAGCCCAGAGGCCTTGAGGATGGGTGATACCCCAAGACGGGCGATAAATTAGCCGGCGATTTTAGCGGTATTCCTGCATGGAGTATAGGGGCAAATGATCCCAGCGGGTACTCTATTGTGTGGAGGGGTTGTGGGTTTTTACATAATCAATAAAGGCACGATCAGCCAAAGACAGATAACCATCCTTACGCCATGCCATTGAGATATCGAGGTTAATCGGCTGAGTGAATGGGATCCCCACAATGCCATGTTCATGCTCCGTCACCATCTCTAGCAATGCGCTAATCGCAACGCCATGACGCACAATGTTTAAAATCATCGCCAGCAAATTCGTTTCCAAAGACAGCTTGGGGCGTATCGTGTATTGATGGCAAATATGATCCAAATAGTCACGATGGAAATAGCCGGGGCGAAACATGATCAGCTCATGGTCGAAAAAGGTCTGATAGTCGAGGGTTTGGCACCCTGAAAGTGGGTGTTCCTTACTGACCACTGCAACCATTTGCGAGGAAATGAGGGGCATGGTTTCTAACGATGAGGGCACATCACTGGCGGTGATCACTGCCAGATCGAGGTTACTCTCCAATAGCATCTTTCGCAGTGAATGGGTGCCAGCTTCAATAATGGTTAACTTTAAGTCAGGATAGCGTCGCCGAAACCCCATCAATAAGTCCGGAAAAAAGTAGGAACCTAGCATTCCGGGCACACCAATCCGAACCTCGCCCTTTTGCAACCCTTTTAGCTCATCCATTGCGGTGGACGTATCGCGCATCTGTTGCACCACACGATGCGCATGAGTGAGCAGCACTTGGCCTTCTTGCGTTAGCTGAATCCGCTTCTCGCTACGTACGAAAAGGGGCATAGAAAGATGGTGTTCAAGCTTTTTGATCGCGATACTCAACGCAGGTTGCGCAATGTGAAGCTGCTGTGCGGCGCGGGTAAAGCTCCCCGCCTCCGCGACAGCAATAAAGTAACGCAGCTGTTTAATGTCCATGTATAAATAATAGATATGGATAATATAAATTTAATATATTTTATTAATCGTATTGCCGTTGCTAGCATGATCACAACTTAATGAGATGATGAGGTTGTCATGATTGAGCTTGGCTCATCGCGTTACCGATTAACGGCCTTTGCTCTGGCATTCGGCTCCTTCCTTATTTTTTGCAACTTATATCTCTTTCAGCCGATGTTGCCAGTATTTGCGAGCAACGATGGGATCAGTGAAACCCGTGCCAACTGGTTGCTGGCTGCCGCGACCTTAGGTCTTGCCTTCTCACTCGTCCCGTGGGCGGTATTGTCCGAACGACTCGGACGCCGTCCGATTATGCTAGTCAGCCTCTGGATGCTCCCTGCGATCGGGCTTCTGATGGCAGCAACCAACAGCTTTTGGTTGATTGTTGGGTTACGGGCGTTGATGGGCGCAGCATTAGGTGGCTTTGCCGCGGTTGCGGTCGCGTATATGGCTGAAGAATTCTCAGCTAAAGCGTTTGCGATCGCGGTAGGTAGCTATATCAGTGCCAATTCTCTAGGCGGAATTTCCGGACGCGTTGCGGGCGGGATGATGACCGATTGGTGGGGCTGGCAAGGGGCGGTGCTAGGAATGGCCGCATTGAGTTTGTTGGGCGTCGCCTTGGTGACGAAATTATTGCCGCGCCAGCAATACTTTACCCAAGGGAATACCTCGTTATTGACTCACTCGCGAGGCGTGCTATCTCATCTTCGTACCCCAAGGTTGTGGCTAGCTATGCTAATTGGCGGTATCAACTTTGCGTTATTCGTCAATTTGTTTTCGGTAATGGCGTTCCGGCTGGTGGCGCCGCCTTATCAATTGCCAGTGAGTTTGGTTTCGTCGGTCTTTATCTGTTATCTCGCGGGCACCGTTACATCACGATTGAGTGGACGCTGGGTACTTAGGTTCGGTGCGATTCGTGGCATGGCATTTGGCACCATTGTTGCCATGTTGGGCGTATTAGTGACCTTACACCATGACATCACTTGGATGATTGTTGGATTACTGGTGGTTAGTGGCGGGGCATTTTTCACTCACTCTCTCGCTTATGGTTGGGTAAGCCGACAAGCCAATCAGGGTAAAGCGACGGCAACGGCTTTGTATCTGGTGCATTACTACACTGGTGGCAGCTTGGGGGGCTTTTACCTGATTGCCGCTTGGCAACACTATACTTGGGAAGGTGTGGTGGTCGCTGCGTGCAGCTTGGGTTTTGCTGTGCTGGGACTTGTATTTGCGCTTTACAAGTCAACGGGAAAAAGCAAACCCGCCGCCTCTTCATCAGAAACGGCGTTGAGCCATTAATGGCACTAGCTGGTTTCTAGGGCGCTATTGATATAGCTTGCCGTTTCTCTGGCATCGTTGGGACAGTGCTGGCCGACTTGATATTGACGCGTACAGTTGCGACCTTCTGCTTTCGCTTGATAGAGTGCGCAATCCGCCCGCTCAATTAACGAAGATAGGGTATCGCCAGTTTGATAGCTGGAAATGCCAATTGATGCTGTCACTTTCAGAGGCGCGTCTCTTTCGTCAATAAACACATCCATCGCGCGAATTTCATTCAGCAATCGGTCTGCAATCTGTTGTGCGCTGTCGACATTGCATTTGGGAAGAAAAACGATGAACTCTTCACCGCCAAAGCGACCAAAAATATCTGACTTGCGCAGTCGCTCTTGCACGGCACGTGTGAAAGATTGCAAAACCACATCGCCTGCGTAGTGCCCCCATTTATCGTTAATACGCTTAAATTTATCCAAATCCAGCAATAGGACCGAGAAAGGAGAGTGCCTGTCTTCACTGATCGCTAAGGCGCGCATCGCCAGTTGCAGAAGCATTCGGCGGTTATAAATACCGGTCAGTGGATCCAGCGTGGCTTGGCGATACAACCTGAGAATCATATGCAACTGTGAAAGCTGTGACCATAACACCATCATGGCAATCACTGTTTGTAGCCAGTAGGACGAAATATTATCCGGATTGATCAATACACCGCTAAACGAGTCCACCCACAAATGACAGGCGAGGGTGACGCTCATCAGCGTTAAGCTCTCTTTCATGGTGAGCGGGAAAATCGTCAGCATGACTATTTGGATAATGGGCAATAGGGTGTAGCTGTATGAAAAAACACTGTTCTCAGAGGGAAAGCCTAATGTATGACTGGCTGAGAAATAAAAAAGGTTAGTGACACAGACCATCGCCATCAAGCCCAGCTTAGCCGCTTTAAGGTTATTCACTTTATTGACTGAAAAGCCAATCGCAACCAGGAACGCGGCAAGAATCAAGCGCTGAACGGAAAGTTGCGCCGCGATCGTTTTGTCTCCGAGAAAAAGGAAGTCTGCGGGAGACCAAGCGATGGTAAGCGCCGCCCACACATAGCAAAGCACACACAAGCGACTACGCAAATAGGTACTGCGAGTATTGTTAAAACTATTGGCATGCTTTTTTGCGCTCCAAAGCTCGAGAAAGGAGATTTGAAGCTTATAGACAACATGACTCATGTTTTCAGTCATTGCGCTCATGTCTGCTCCTGCGTGTACAAAGGTTCCGGTAGCGCGCCTATTTTTGTTATGATCGCGATGTTGTTTTGATTCGTTTTCAATTGTCATAAGTGTGGTATTTGTGCGCAAACCTTCCAGTTTGTTGTACGTATTTACAGTATTTATTCAATCTAATGTGATCCCGCCAGTTGTTTACCGTAAGAAGTAGTCACAGTTGCGGGTTTTTTATTGATCGCCATAAGGTGTTGTTTCTATGTACGCGTATGTTGCTCCTTCCCTCGTTTCGGCTATTTTGGGTGCGCAACTGGTCTTGTCGTTGGCATTACTCAAAGGTGAAATCTGTCCGGGCCAGCGAGGCCGTTTCCACCGTGCATATTGGGTGCTGGTGTTCGCATGGGTGATATTGGTTCCATCTAGCTTTTTAGCCACTATACCCTTTCTGTTTTTAGGCTTATTTGCGTTTCGATCAAAAACGGGCAAAACGCGTCACTCCGGTCCCATTCCTTTGCTACATGTCGCAAACTTAACGGCATGTGTTGCATGGTTAATCATTACGGCGAGTCAGGGCTGGATGGTCGCTGTATTTGGCTTGCTGCAAGTAGTACTTCTGGGAGCCAGTGCCGGACACGGCCTTTTAGTTAGAGCCAAATCACGCTTACAAGCGTTTGATAACTTATTGCCTCTGGCGAGCGTACTGGCCTTGATGGCCACGGTATTCCTGGTTGCTGTGGCAGCATCGCTCACAACATTCACCACTGTGAATATTAATGCCTTATTTGCAGGGGTTGGATTAGGCTTGTTGGGTATTGCTGCATCCATTTGGCATTTGCTCAAACACACCAAACCTGCATGGTGGCGTTTAATGATTGGGTTTGGTTTTTTGTTTGCTGCCAGTGTTAGCCTAAACACCATTGTGATGGGATGATTTGGCGAGTGGCCTCGAGTGTTTCTATACTTTAAACCGAGCTTTGTTGACCCAACGGGTTCAGCCGAGAAAAGGAGCGGCCACTATGGACATCAACAATATTCATCGTTTGGATGGGGCAATATTTTTCAGTATTGCTAATGAACGTTTGCGTTTAGAGTGCGATAGCCTTGAATCATTGATGGCCCATTTCGACCTAGACGATGAGCAAATCCGAGACAAATTTAACGACATTGGTTGTGAGTACGATCCGCTAACCAACCAATTGAAATTGAAATAACCGATTGTTTTAGTGACTCACCGTTTTAGCGAAGGCTCACCCAGACCTGGAGTGGGCCTTTTCTGTCTTCCTTGATTAGCATTCTGTTCAAAGTGCGCTGACCTTATTCGTGACAATTGTTTTGTTTTTGTTAAAAAATTGATCGCCCGAGCTGTGAAGCACTACGCTTAATGTGGCGAAATTTTATATAAAAGCGGCCGAATTCTCGGCAACAGGATACAGACAGAAGGACGTTTGGAATGCCGCGACGCGCTTGGAGCATCATTGTGATAACAGTCCTCGTGGGGATAGGTTTCTCTGCGCTGACTGGGCATTTGCTGTTCCAGTCTGAGCAAAATGCGATTCGCAAAGAAGTCCAAAAAGATGTCAATAATGCTGCTATGGCACTGGGCAGGGAAGTCAACCTTGGTCTCGAGCTGCTGTACGCAGTGAAAAATCATTTTGATGCGGGCCATCGCCTCAGTGCACGCAACTTTCAACCGATGACATCAGGCGTATTGGAGCGTCACCTAAGTTTTAAGTCGATTGAGTGGGTGGATATAGTGATGCATCATCAACGACGGCACTATGTTCAAGATGCGATGCAAGAAGGCTCACAACAGAGAACGGATATTGTTGAGTTTGATGAGACAGGAGCATTGATCCCCGCTCAGCGAAGAGACATGTACTTTCCTATCCGTTTTACGTCGAGCGCGAGCAGTAATCAGTCGGTGATTGGATATGATATGGGATCGACTGCTGTGACTCGCCAAGCGCTTAAAACCAGTTTCAACACCGGAGTGCCTGTTGCAACACCTGCGACAACGGTCAAAAGGGCGTATGGCAGCGTACAGGGCTTTTTGCTAATTATGCCGATTCTCCGTGACCCAGAGCAGTTAAGTGGGGAGGAAACGAGTGACCTTCGCGGCTTTTTAGTCGCGGTCATTGATATTGGAGAGCTTGTTAATCTCGCGATTAATACGGTGATTAATGATGGGATTAACTTCTCACTTAATGATATTTCCAATGAGCGAACCCCTCAGCTTTTGCATAGCGAAATAGCCACTCTCAGTTCACCGGTGAACAAGACGTTAACCCAGCAGTCACTCCCGGTATTTTTCGCAGGCAGAGAGTGGCAAGTGGAAGGATATCCAACCGCTGAATATGTGGAAGCACGCCAGTCCTACATGCCTTATTGGGTGTTCGCTGCAGGCACCATCATTTTTATCATCATCAGCTATCTGCTCTATCGACTACAACAGAGAACCTTAACCGTGCAGGCACAGGTTGATCAGAAAACCCGTGCATTACGAGACGCAAACACCAAACTCGAGTCGATGACGAAGTGTGATGGTTTAACCGGACTGTACAATCGCAGCCATTTTGAAGCGGAGTTAGAGCGTGAAATTCAGCGAGCACTGCGAGAAGAAACTCCGCTGAGTTTGATGATTGTGGAAGTTGAGCGTTTATCGGATTACAACCTCAAGTATGGCCGTTTGTCCGGCGATCAAGTGCTTCGCCGCCTGTCAGAAGCGTTAGATAATATGCTGAAGCGCCCAGGTGATTTGTTATGCCGATACAGTGGCAGCCAATTTGTCGCAATACTACCGCGCACAGAGGGCGCCCAGCGACTGGCTGAAGAGTGCTTACTGACGGTAAAACGTTTACAGTTACCGTTTGAACGAGAAGAGGGGGCCATGTTAGTCGACGTTTATGTCGGTGGGGTAACGCTGAGTGATCACGAGCAAATGACGGTGGCGAGAATGTGCTCTTACGGGGAGATAGCCCTCGCTCGGGCGAGAGCGGATGAACGAGAACGCTGGCATTGGATGGAGATAGAATAAAGCGGCGCCCGAAGGGCGCCGTTCGGTTTATCTACGGCGTGTTGCTTTGCACGGTTTTAAACGTCAGCGTCGTCTTATGGTTAGCAAGTGTTAGCTGATTGTCGGTTATGTTGATTTGACTCCAGTTGTTGAGTACGTCACTGACTGTGAATTCCATATCCATCGCTTGAGAGGCACATGCCATACGTGTGCTCGCCATCCGGTCGATACGAAAACGGCTGTTTTCGAGCTGGGCATTACCAAAATAGCGGTTACAACCGGTATAACCACTCGCGACCATATCAGTGCTAACCGTAAGGGTTGGTGCCCCTTCCGCATTAATGGCTTGGTCATCGACCATCGCCAACTGCCACTTTTGAGCGATATTCTCAACGGTGATCGCGTTTTGGTTTGACGGGCCAGCGGTGAAATCGTTGTTGCTGCAAGCGGTTACACCGATGCTCGCCAACGTAGCGACTAATAACACTTTTTTCATGATGATTTCCTCCTACACGGGAGAGGTGACCTGATGGATCTTATTGTGGCAATGAAGTGATGCATCAATGTCAATTTCTTGTTTATTTTTGTTCCGCGCAAAAAAAAGGCCCCGGTAGAGGGGCCAAGATATACCATCGCGTGAATTATTATCGTTATGTTTGGAGTTAGAAACCGATGCAAACAAGTGCCTAGTTAGTTAATCACAACTCTATGACACTTTGTTGGCAGCGACGTATTTAACCGAAATCACCGTTCACATAGCCTCGCGTTCGGTCATCTTGTGGCTGTGCAAAGAGCGTGGCAGTTTCATCATGCTCCACCAGCTCTCCCATCAAAAAGAACGCAGTGCGGTCGGAAATACGACGGGCTTGCTGCATGGAGTGCGTCACAATGACAATGGTGTAGTCTTGTTTTAGTGACTCCATCAAGTCTTCAATTTTTTTCGTCGCGATAGGATCGAGGGCAGAGGTGGGTTCATCCATCAAAATCACTTCTGGCTCCATCGCAATCGTGCGAGCAATACATAGGCGCTGTTGCTGACCGCCAGAAAGCCCAAAAGCATGGGCCTTGAGACGATCTTTCACTTCATCCCACAATGCTGCGCCACGCAGTGATTTTTCAACCACGGCATCTAGGTGCTTTTTATCTTTAATGCCTTGAGCGCGTAAGCCATAAGCGACATTGTCGTAAATGCTCATCGGGAAGGGGTTAGGTTTTTGAAACACCATGCCCACTTTAATCCGAAGGCCAGCCACATCGATATTGCCATAGATGTCTTGATCATCCATGGTGAGTCGACCGTCAATTTGGACACCTTCAATTAAATCGTTCATGCGATTCAAGCAGCGCAAAAGTGTTGATTTCCCACAACCTGAAGGGCCAATTAGCGAAGTGACACGCTTAGCAGGAATGGGCAAGTTGATGCTTTTAAGCGCGTGGTTTTCACCGTTACCGTAATAAAGATTTAAATCATTGATTTCAAATTTGTTCATGTCGGGCCTCAGAATGCGTTAATAAGTCGCTTTATTGAATCGGCGTGCAATGAGTTTGGTTAGCATGTTGATAACCAGCACGACAACAATCAGTACGGTGGCAGTGGCGTAGGCTTGGTGCCACTCATGGACGGTGTAAAGCTCTTGCGTGAGCTTGTACAAATGCACCGTAAGCGTGCGTCCTGAATCAAGCAATGTATCAGGGATACGCGCCACCATACCGGCAGTGAGGAAAACAGGTGCAGACTCGCCAATCACGCGGCCCACACTCAGAATGATTGAGGTAATAATCCCTGGCATCGCGCTGGGCAGGATTAACTTCCAAATGGTGTAGATTTTGGACGCCCCGAGTCCGTATGACCCCTCGCGATAGGTTTGAGGAACAGCCATTAAAGCTTCCTCAGTGGTACGGATAATTACCGGAAGGATCAAAATACTGAGCGTCAAGGCACCGGAGAGAATCGAAAAGCCGAGCCCCAGTACCGCCACAAAGAATGTGAGGCCAAACAGACCAAAGATAATCGAAGGAATGCCAGCCAGTGATTCGGTACAAAAGCGGATAACCTTGACTAACTTACTGCCCACTTTCGCATATTCGGTGAGGTAAATCGCGGTCATGATCCCCAGTGGCGCCGCAATGGCAATCGAGGCCAGTACCATATAGATGGTGGAGACAATCATCGGCCAAATCCCTGATGACTCACCAATGCGCGTGTAGTCGCTGGAAATGAATGACCAGTCAACATACTGCAGGCCGTTGCTCAGAATGTACCAGATTATCCAGAACAGAAAGCCGACGGTTAAACCTGCTGCTGTCCAAATAAACCCTAAAGCTAATTTATCTTGTAATTGACGTGACAACATAACTTATCTCGCTTTCTCGCGGTTCAGGTAAAGCAGCGCGCCGTTGAGTAACATAATGAAAATCAACAATACGACACCGGTCGCGTACAGGGCACTGGCATGCACGCCCGTGGCATAAGACATTTCTAACGCGATATTGGCGGTAAGGGTACGCGCTGAATCGAGAATGCCTTCTGGCATCGCTGGGGCATTACCCATCACCATGATGATCGCCATGGTTTCGCCCAACGCACGTGCAATCCCTAAAATCACACCCGTCATAATCCCGGAGCGAGCAGCAGGCACAAGCAGCTTAAAGATCGTAAACATCGATGATGCGCCAAGTGCGAGAGACCCTTCTTTATAGGCACGAGGTACGGCGCGTAGCGAGGTTTCAGACACCGTAATGACCGTTGGTAAGATCATGACGGCCAACACGATGACACCGGCAAGCAGGGTGTTGCCCGCTGGAACATTAAAGATGTCTTGGATCAACGGAACGATGATGACCAGACCAAAGAAGCCATAAACCACCGATGGAATGCCTGCGAGGAGCTCAACCGCCGGGCGGATGATATTGGCGAGCCATTTCGGTGCGACTTCCGCGATAAAGACAGCGGTGAGCACAGCGACAGGCACACCCAAAAGGACAGCCCCTGCGGTGGAGGCCAATGACGCCACAATCATGGGCGCAATGCCGTAGAGCGCGGGCGGAAGCCACTCGCTACCAAAGACGATATCGGTGAAGCCAGCGGCAGAGAGTGCAGGAATACTCTCGCGGAAAATGAAGTAGCCAATGGTGGCGAGTGATAACACGCCTACAATGGCACTGAATAAAAACAAGGCGTGAAAAATCTTTTCTCGCCAGTCAACTCGAGTGCGTTTAGTGAGACTCGAGTCCGAGACATTATTTACCTGTTCGGATGCGATGGTCATGATAACAACTCCATGCCAAAAATGGCTAAGGATGTAACAAAAGAAGGCCCAGCCATTTGCTGGGCCAAAAATCTATTTACTTAACAGCGATATAACCTTGGTTTGCAACAATCTTCTGGCCATCAGCAGACAGTACCCAGTTTAGGAAGTCGTCTGCGGCTGCGGAGGTTGTGCCTTCTTTATGGAGAACCAAGAAAGGGCGTGCGACCTTGTAGTCACCGGCTGCCACGGCTTCAGTGGTCGGTGCATGACCGTCTACACTCAGTGCTTTTAGGGAATCATCCACAGAGCCTAGAGAGATGTAACCAATTGCAAGTGGGTTGTTGGCGACAATGGTCTTCACGACGCCGTTACCATTTGCGACTTGTGCTTTTTGTGAAATCGCTGACACTTTCATGCCGTTCACTTTGCGTTTCAGACCCATGATGCTTTCAAATGCACCACGCGTGCCTGAAGCTGTGTCACGTGTCACCAGAACGATAGGTTTGTTTTCGCCACCGACGTTTGACCAGTTGGTAATTTCGCCACGATAGATTTTAGCGATTTGGTCAGCAGTGAGGTTTTTGACGCCGTTGGCGTTATTGACAACAACCGCGATGCCGTCGCGAGCAATCACAGTTTCTTTAAGTGACGATTCTTTTTCAGAGGCTTTCAACTCGCGAGAAGCCATGCCGAAATAGCTGGTGCCGTTTTTAGCGGCTTTGATACCTGCTGACGAACCTGTGCCTTGTACTTCGATGTAGGTGTCTTGGTGTTGCTGATGATAGGTTTCAGCCAACACTTCCATGACTTCGGTTACTGACGTTGAGCCAGAGATTGAAACAGTTTCTTGTGCACTTGCTGAGGCAGAGAACATGGCACCTGCCATCACGATGGCGCCAAAGACCTTAGATTTCATATCGTATCCCTTATTTGCGATGAGTCGCGGTTTGTTGTTTCGAACGAGAGGCACTTTAGGAAAGAAACATGACAAATATGTTTCATTAACTTGAAGCCTTGATGACGGCCAACCGATTTGACGCCACATCGAAAAGAAAAAAACAGACCTTGTGGAATGAATCAGACATGCAAACCTCCCGTGTTCACTTGGCTTGACACTTAAGTGCGCATTTATGGGTCAAGTAGTAAAAGCCATAGTATTCACAAGGTGTATTTTTAAATGATTAACGTTATTCTTCTATTAAATGACAGCACTGATCCGTTCGCGGGCAATGTGTGTACTGAAAAGAACAACTTAGGCCAGACCTAAAAGGAATCCATCATGGCATTGAGCGATGCTGCAAAAAAAGTTCAGGAAGCGCTGGTTGCTCGTGGTATTGAGACACCGATGACAGCAAAGTCAGCGTTGTCTGCGGCAGAACGAAAAGAAAAAATTGAATTTCACATGCGTGAAATCCTGCAATCTATTGATCTTGATTTGACTGACGACAGCTTGGCGGAGACACCAGCAAGAATCGCAAAGATGTATGTGGACGAGATCTTCTCGGGCTTGGATTACACGCAGTTCCCTAAAGTAACCATGATTGAAAACAAGATGGGTTGCGACGAGATGGTGCGTGTGAAGGATATTTCAGTCACCAGTACCTGCGAGCACCACTTGGTGACCATTGATGGGCGCGCAACGGTCGCCTATTTACCGGATAAGAAAGTGATTGGGTTATCCAAGATCAATCGCATTGTTCGCTTCTTCGCTCAACGTCCCCAAGTACAAGAGCGCTTAACGCGTCAGGTGTTGGTGGCATTGCAAACCTTACTTGAAACCGACAATGTCGCCGTTCGTATCGAAGCAACACACTATTGTGTGAAATCGCGTGGGGTGATGGATGCGAACAGTGAAACAACTACCACAGCCTTAGGTGGTCAGTTTAAAAAGAATGCCGCGACGCGCGCTGAATTCTTGCACGGTATCAATTAGTAAGCGAGACGCGTAGTAAGCGAAACGATAAAAAAACGCCCCCATCGCGAGATAGTGGGCGTTTTTTTTATCGCCTCAATGCTGAGCTTAATCGGTAAGCGACGATGAAACGACCAAGGGATAACTATTCAAACTGCTTGGCAATATCGTGGAACTGGCGGACTTTGTCGCGCAGCTCTGCACTTGCTTGTGAGACATCATTCACTTCATTGAGGTTTTGCTGTGATACCGACTCAATGGCATGGATATCACGATTAATATCATTAAAGGTCTGCAGTTGCGCTTGTGCTGAGTGATGAGTTTCACTGGTACGCGCCACCACATCGTCAATCGCCGTCGTCACCGCGTTCAAGCTGACAATGCTATGTTCTGTGGTATCGACACATTGTTGGGTTTGCTCGTGACTGACATGGATCTGCGCTTGCCATTGTTGAATGGTTTCGTGCATTTCTTGGATAGACTGCTGAATTTGTTCCGTTGCGCCTTGAGTGCGACTAGATAGGGCGCGTACTTCGTCTGCGACAACCGCGAATCCGCGGCCTTGTTCACCGGCGCGTGCGGCCTCAATTGCGGCATTTAAGGCCAATAAATTCGTCTGCTCAGCGATACCACTGATTTCACTCATGGAATCGGTGACCCGCTCTGCGGTGACAGAAAGCTGTTGTGTGGCGGATAACGAACTTTCAGACTGCTTGGCCAGGGCTTGAAGTTGCTCACCGGTTCGATGCAGCAGCGCTTGTGTATCTTGGCTCTGTTGCTGTACAGATTGCAGTAATTCAGCGCTTTGCTGGGCGTTCTCTAGTACCTTATTGGCAGAGTCTGAGGCGTGGTCAATATTACTGGCCACTGAGGTGATTTGATGGCTTTGGGTATTGATCGCCTGAGAAACACGCTGCGAAAGGGCGCTCAAATCATCAGAAAAGCGATTGAGAGACAAGGAGGCATCCAACATACGGCCGAGGATGGTCCGAATCCGCGCTTGCAGCATCTTAATCTTGTAATCGGCGATTGAACTCAAGCCAGTTCCTGCATAGATATAGCGGCTAATACTGTCATAGTCGGCTTGATAACCACGAATCAAAGCGGGCAGAGTCAACAGCTCATCACGAAACAGAGCACCCAATATGGCTGGCATAGCGACAGCGCTGGCGATATCCCACCCATTGATATTGGGATCAAAGGCGAGGGAGAGGGGCGCAACAGCGAGGCCGGCGACAAGCAGGGCCAGTTTAGCGGCGCCGGGAATGCTCTCAATGGAGAAACCACCCAGTGATTTGCCTCCTTTCTCGGCGGCACATAACTTTTTGTAGATCTGGGCAGCACGGTGTTTCACCGCGGGATCTGGCTTGACCCGCACCGACTGATAGCCTGTTACCTGACCGCGTTCATAGATCGGGGTCACGTAAGCATCAACCCAGTAATAATCGCCGTTCTTACAGCGGTTTTTAACGATGCCGCGCCAAGGTTGATTGGCTTTGAGGTTCCGCCACATGTCGGCAAAAGCGGCCTTGGGCATATCAGCATGGCGAATGATATTGTGGGGTGCCCCCATCAATTCGTTGTCGTCAAAGCCAGCAATGCGAATAAATTCGGGATTACAGTAGGTGATAACGCCACGTTTATCGGTGGTCGAGACGAGGCGTTCATCGTCACCAAATACAACTTCATTACCACTCATAGTATTTATCTTTCTGGTCACAGTTCATAAGAGCCTTGTTAGTTTTAGTCTAGCGGCTATGGGCTTTTTAATGATATTTTTGTTAATACAATGTTGCTTTAATGAGTGCATCGACAAAAAAAAGGGCCTGTCGGCCCTTTATGACATTTCGATGACAGTGGCGCTTAGTCTAAAACCTTTGCGATGGCAGTGCAAAGTGGCCCCATATTGGTGTGCGTCATACCCGCTACATTGAGGCGGCCTGAGCCGACGATATAAACACCGTGTTCGGCTTTTAGCGCGTTCACCTGATCTTTGGTCAAGCCAGAGAAAGAAAACATCCCATTTTGTTGCTCGATAAAGCTAAAGTCGCGATTCACGCCTTTTTCTTTTAGAGTTGCTACAAACTCGGTGCGCATGGTTTTAATACGATCGCGCATATCAGCAAGTTCTTGATGCCATTCTGCTTTTAGCGTGGGGTTATTGAGGATCTCTGTCACAATACCTGCACCGTGGGCTGGTGGGTTAGAGTAGATCACGCGCGCGATGGCTTTCACTTGGCTAAAGGCGGTTGTGGCTTGTTGCTGATCTTGTGCAACCAGAGTAAAGGCACCCACACGCTCGTTATACAAGCCAAAGTTTTTTGAGAAAGAGCTGGCGATCAACAGCTCTGGGCAGGTTTGCGTAAAGATACGTAGACCCGATGCGTCTTCTTCAACACCTTGCGCAAAGCCTTGATAGGCAAAGTCGAACATCGGCAGTAAGCCTTTGCGCTGACATAGCTCAGCCAAGACTTTCCATTCCGCATCGGTCGGATCAATACCGGTTGGGTTGTGACAACAGCCATGTAGCAAGACCACATCACCACTGTTTGCTTTTTCTAGATCCGCGACCATGCCGGCAAAATCTTTGTCATTCTTCGCGGCATCGTAGTAGGTGTACTCGGCCAGAGGCAGACCTGCGGCAGTAAACACGCCCTTGTGGTTGGCCCACGTTGGGTTACTGATCCACACTGTGACGTCACCGAGGTGGCGTTTAATGAACTCGCCAGCAAGGCGTAACGCCCCGGTGCCACCCGGCGCATGTGCAGTTTGAGCACGTTTATCTTTGATAACTGAAGCTTGCTCACCGAATAGAAGCTGCTGAACGGCTAGGCCGTACTCCGCGGTGCCCGGAATGCTTAGATAGGATTTGGTGCTCTCTTTTTCGAGCAGCAATGCTTCGGCTTTTTTAACGGTTTTCAGCACAGGGGTTTCACCGTGCTCGTTTTTGTATACGCCGACCCCTAAGTTGATCTTCGTTTCACGAGGATCCGCTTTAAATTCTTCAGTCAGTCCTAAAATGGGATCGGCGGGAGCGGCAGAAATTTTCTCAAACATTGGTGTCGTCCATGGTTAATGATGAATGAAACTCAGGCTGGGATCGTTATACCACTTGTTTTCTTGGATAGAAACCGCCAGCCATGCCCAGAGATACCAAGCGTACCAATAGGCAAGAAAAAGGCTGCGTACTCGCAGCCTTTGAATGGTCTTTTACTTAGAAGCTCGCGTTACGTGGCGAACGAGGGAATGGGATCACGTCGCGGATGTTGCTCATACCGGTAACGTAAGATACCAAACGCTCAAACCCGAGGCCGTAGCCGGCGTGAGGCACGGTGCCGTAACGGCGCAAGTCGCGATACCACCAGAAATCTTCTTTCTCGAGGCCCATTTCTTCAAGGCGCTGATCCAGGACGTCAAGACGCTCTTCACGCTGTGAACCACCGATAATCTCACCAATGCCAGGCGCCAATACGTCCATTGCAGCAACGGTTTTGCCATCATCGTTCATACGCATGTAGAAGGCTTTAATATCTTTTGGATAGTTCTTCACCACAACAGGCGCGTTAAAGTGTTCTTCTGCTAGATAGCGCTCATGTTCTGAGGCGAGATCAATACCCCATTCGACAGGGAACTCGAACGTCTTACCGCAGTTTTGCAAGATAGTGATCGCGTCGGTGTAGTCAACTTGGGCAAAATCAGCGTCAACAAATTTCTCAAGTCGCGTTATCACCTCTTTGTTGATGCGTTGCTCGAAGAACTGCATGTCGTCACGACGCTCTTCCAACACGGCCTTGAAGACGTATTTCAACATGGCTTCAGCTAGCGCTGCGGCATCATCAAGATCGGCAAAGGCCACTTCAGGCTCTACCATCCAAAACTCGGCCAAGTGACGGCTGGTGTTAGAGTTTTCAGCACGGAAGGTTGGGCCAAAGGTATAAACTTTACTCAGCGCACAAGCATAGGTTTCAGCGTTTAATTGACCGGATACGGTCAAGAAAGCTTCTTTGCCGAAAAAGTCTTGGTCGAAGTCGACATCGCCTTGCTCTGTTTTTGGCACATTGGCCATATCCAGTGTCGATACGCGGAACATTTCACCGGCGCCTTCACAGTCTGATGCAGTGATCAGCGGGGCAGACATCCAGTAGTAGCCTTGCTCGTGGAAGAAACGATGAATAGCTTGAGAAAGGGTATGACGTACACGAGCAACCGCACCAATCACGTTGGAACGAGGGCGCAAATGAGCCACTTCACGCAAGTACTCAATTGAGTGACGCGTCTTGGCCATCGGATAAGTGTCTGGATCGTCAACCCAACCGACTACCTTCACGGCAGTGGCTTGTAGCTCATACGCTTGACCTTTCCCTGGTGATTCCACCACATTACCGGTCACTTCAACAGAACAGCCTGCTGTTAAACGCAGAACGTCTTGCTGATAATTCTCCAGCTCATTGGGGACCACGGCCTGAATAGGGTCGAAACAAGAGCCATCATAAATGGCGAGGAAAGAAATACCGGCTTTGGAATCTCGGCGAGACCGAACCCAACCGCGAACAGTCACTTCAGTGTCGACTGCCGCCTTGCCGCGCAGGACGTCTACTACAGGCGCGTATGTCATAATTCGCTTCTATCTCCGTTTAGGGCAACTCGGTGGTCAATGCCACCGAGAAAGTGGATTTGCAAGTTAGACTAGCAAGTTTACCTGTATCTTGTGTAGCTTCAAGGCTTGAGGCGGTCTGAAAGTTGAAATTGTCCAATTAATCCTTCTAACTGTTCAACCAGTTGTTCGAGATTTGCACTGATTGCTTTCACTTCATTCGCGTTATTGGCGGTATCGTTAGCGTGATTTTGAATCCGGCCGACTTGCTCGAGTAAGGCGTCAGTCATTTGTGCTTGATGTTGGCTTTGTTGGCTAATGTCATCGGTATTATTGTTCACGGTGGTCACTTGCTCAGCAATATCCGCCAAGGCGTCAGAGAGTTGCATCACCGTCTCGGCACGTTGATTCGCGCTTTCTGTGGTGGCTTCGACTGCTTGAGCGGAGGCTTCACTGCCTGAGCACAAGTTTTCAATAATGGTTTGGATTTCCCCGGTTGCATCATGGCTACGGCTGGCCAAGTTACGTACTTCTTCAGCGACCACGGCGAAGCCGCGACCTTGTTCACCAGCGCGAGCGGCTTCTATCGCCGCATTCAGCGCGAGTAGGTTAGTCTGCTCAGCGATTTCGCGGATCACGCCCAAAATGGTTGTCACTTGTTGGCTTTGCTGGTTTACATCCAAAATCTGGCTGCGTACTTGACCAATATCATCCATCAGTTTGCGGATATCATTGGCGGCGACGTTGGCCAGTTCACTGCCTTGATTGGCGCTACCGGCAGCAGACTCGCTCAATTGTGCAGCCTCGCTCGTACGGCTTTGAATGTCATGTTGATGTTGCTGAACATCATTGATGGCCGTAGACATTTCATTGGTTTCATTACGTTGGCTATCGGCGAGTTGGTCGGTATGCCCAGAGACGCGAATGAGGTTTAACGCTTCAGACGACAGCGTCTCTGAGGTACGTTGCACCTGTTGTAAGCTCGCAGAGAAATTATCGAGTAATTGGTCACAGCTGTTACATAACTCGCCAATCTCGTCATTGCGTGTGTCATTCAAGCGCTCAGCCAAGTTTTTGTCGCGACTCGTCCGCTTCATAAAGGCCGATACATGCTTGAGGGGTGACACCACCCAACGACGGATCACAGTCAGTGAGATCAGAAAACCCAATACGGCGATACTGCCCATGATCCCGGCAGTGATAAGCATTTCTTTATCAATGGTGCCATAGAGCGGCTGTAAGTCATATTCGAGTCGAATAACGCCCAGCACAGTTCCCTCTTCGGCAACATGGCATTGTAGGCAATTGGTCCCGCGATAATCACTGCTGGCTTTCATTGGCAGTGCCACAACCAACCCCTTGCCGGATTCAGAGTCAAAGGTTTCGACAATGGTCTCGCCATCAAGCGCACGTTGGTCGATATTATCTTTTGGGGCTTGTTCAGGGTTGCCTGGACCGAAAAAGCGGGTGATCGCTTCTGCCCGAATAACACGTGCCTCTTCAATACCCTTGTGGGAAAGCATTTTATCACGCAGTGTATTGCGTTGGCTGATTGTGCCGGTCAGCATCAACATATTCAGGCTATCGAAATAGTTGGATGCTTTATCGAGCGTTTGTTCACTGACTATCGAGGTCATCAGCGCTTTTTGCTGATGTGATTGATAGGCCAACGAGGTCACAAGCACCAGAGCGAAGACGAGAAAAAGCGAAAGGAGAAGTTTGCTCGCGAGAGTCATGCGCATGAGTCAACCGTTTGTTATTAAATTATATGTATGTCAATTGAATTCTGTCAGATCTATGTTAAACCGTGTCTCACCAGATGCCTCGATTCCCATATAAAATGTGTGATTTCATCGACGTAAATTGTCGCACCTTTGCGACGGGCAACGGTTTGCTTTGGCTATAATCGCGTTGATCTCAGGGATAGAGATTGTGTCGGTCAGGGAAGTTGAGTAGCATGCGCCATCTTGTTGTTGATGGGATTTGGCAGTATGACAACTGAACTGTTTAAAGAATTTACCTTTGAGGCCGCACACCACTTACCGAATGTGCCAGAAGGACATAAGTGTGGGCGTTTGCACGGTCACTCGTTTATGGTGCGTTTGTATGTTGAAGGAGAGGTTGATCCACACACAGGCTGGGTGATCGACTTCGCTGACATCAAAGCCGCTTTCAAGCCTATCTATGATCGTCTTGACCACTACTATCTCAATGAGATTGAAGGGCTGGAAAACCCAACCAGCGAAGTGTTGGCGCGTTGGATTTGGCAACAGGTCAAGCCAAACCTGCCTTTATTAAGTAAGGTAATGGTGAAGGAAACCTGCACCGCAGGCTGCACTTATCGCGGTGAATAAAAAAGAGCCGAGTATCATCACTCGGCTCTCTTATCGATACACTTCATATCGGCTAATACGATGGCTCCCATTGGCGCTAAGCAATGTTTAAATATTTGTGCGTTTGTATCGACAAGCGCCAGCCGCGCGCAATACAGGTATCAATACACAGTTTAGTGGCTCGCGGCTTTTGACTGACCGGTTGTAGCGCAATGGTTGCCTTCGGTGACGGTGGGCAGTGCTCAAGTAGGATATCTAACTGTGCAATGTCTTTCTCGGTGCCCACAGGATGTTTGATTTCGTTCGCGCGCGCCATCGCACTGGCCAGTACCGGTAATTTGCCGCGCATATTGATTTTAGGTGATACCGTGACCCAAGTCTGCGGACTGGCTTTAACCTCGTACGTGCCACTGGTTTCAATTTGGCACTGACACCCAACCGCTTCTAGCGCCTCGGTTAAGGGCACCAAGTCGTATAGGCAAGGCTCCCCCCCAGTAATCACAATGTGTTTAGCCTGATAGCGTTGGGTGATTTCTGTCGCAATATCTTTCGCACTCAGCCAGCACCAAGCAGGCGAGTCTTCTGACTTATCGATAATAAATATCTTGTCTTGCTGATCGTTATCATCGGTTTCCCATGTTTGCTTGGTATCGCACCAAGCGCAGCCGACAGGGCAACCTTGCAAGCGGACAAAGACGGAGGGCACGCCAGTAAATGTGCCTTCTCCCTGAATAGTTTCAAAAATTTCGTTTACTCGGTACATCATGCTTTCTGGCGGTTCGA
This sequence comes from Salinivibrio sp. IB872, assembly GCF_001995345.1. NCBI lineage: Bacteria > Pseudomonadati > Pseudomonadota > Gammaproteobacteria > Vibrionales > Vibrionaceae > Salinivibrio > Salinivibrio sp. IB872. Next base: position 81,817 of record NZ_MUFO01000008.1, read on the forward strand.
TTCGACGGCGCATTATGCCAATTTATCCTCCGCAGATCTTGCTTTTTCACGATTGATTGGATTTTTACCATAGTTACTAAATCGTATGGTTTCGTGAGGCTAAACGCGATTTTCACACCTTAAAGTGATAGATATCACGTGGCGACCTTATTGTGCTTCACAATTAGTTCGCAAAGTAAAAAAATTCAATTATACGCATCATCATGAATAGGATCGCCAGATCCCAGCAGTAATAGGACAGGGCATGATTATTGGGCAGCCGGGGCATATTGATCATATCAAGCGCAAAAATGCCGGCACAGTGTACAACTTGATCGACCGCTTTGGGCCTATCTCGCGCATCGAGCTTTCCAAGCGCAGCCAGCTGGCACCTGCCAGTATTACTAAAATTGTCCGTGAGCTAATGGACGCACACCTTGTCAAAGAAACACAAATTCAAGAAACCAGTATGCGTGGTCGACCCGCCGTTGGGTTGATGCTGGACAATGACGGGTGGCAATTCTTATCGATGCGTTTAGGGCGCGGTTACCTCACGATGGCTTTGCACTCGTTAAGCAGTGACATTCTGGTACAAGAACGCCATGAGTTGGCGGTGATGCCTCAAGAGGCCTTGCTAGCGACCGTTGTCGAGTACGTTAAAGCCTTCTTTTCGCGTCATCATGAAGTGGTGGATCGCGTGACAAGCATCGCGGTGTCGTTGCCGGGTTTAGTGAATAGTGCGCAAGGAACGGTCATTCAAATGCCGCACTTTGAGGTTAGCCATATGCCATTGGGGCCCGTCCTGCATCGAGAAACAGGATTACCGGTTTTTGTGGGTAATGATACCCGCTCGTGGGCGCTGGCTGAAAAGTTATTTGGTAACGCGAAAGAATCAGATAGCGCGGTGCTGATTGCCGTTCACAATGGCGTTGGGGCTGGGATTATCCTAGAAGGAAAAGTACTCCAAGGGCGCGTGGGGAATGTGGGTGAGCTGGGTCATATTCAAGTGAAGCCATTTGGTAAGCGATGCTTTTGTGGCAACTATGGTTGCTTGGAAACCGTTGCAAGTTTGGCCGCGGTCATTGAGCAGGTGGAAACCTTGCTCGCAGAGGGGCACCCTAGTCAATTGCGCGGTAAAACCCTCACTATCGACGCGATTTGTGATGCCGCCGTCGCCGGTGATGCGTTGGCGCAACGCGTGATTACAGAGCTTGGTCATCACCTAGGGACAGCGATCGCCATCGTGGTGAATTTATTTAATCCGGAAAAAATATTATTCGGCGGCGAGTTTAATCGGGCGAAATCGGTGCTCTATCCAGCAATCATGGAATGCTTAAAGACGCAAACCATCCCCTTATACAGCCAAAACTTAGTGCTAGAAGAAAGTTATTTCTACACGCAAGCGACCATGCCGGGCGCCGCGATGGTGAAACAAGCCATGTACGACGGCAAACTACTCATGAAGGTACTGGAAGGCTAGTAACGAGGCTATAAACGAAAAAAGCAGGTGCCAAGCACCTGCTTTTTGTATCAAGCCTGAATGGGAGCGCTATCCGCCTTGTGCCGATAAAACGCCCTTTATGGCTTATCCGTTTTTACGCTCTTCACCCATACAGGCTGCGGCGGTAAAGACTACGTCTGTTGAGCTATTAAGCCCCGTTTCTGCCGAATCTTGCAACACACCAATGGTAAAGCCAACACCGACCACTTCCATGGCAATTTCGTGCGGGATACCAAACAAGTTACACGCCAGTGGGATCAGCAAGAGCGAGCCGCCTGCAACGCCTGAGGCACCGCACGCAGACACCGCGGCAACAATGCTAAGCAGAATTGCAGTGGCAATATCCACTTCAACCCCTAAGGTATGTACCGCGGCGAGTGTAAGAACCGTGATGGTGATTGCCGCGCCACCCATGTTGATCGTTGCCCCGAGTGGAATCGAGACAGAGTAAGTATCTTCATCAAGATTGAGCTTACGGCACAGCTGCATATTCACAGGGATATTCGCGGCTGAGCTGCGGGTAAAGAAGGCGGTAAGGCCACTTTCACGCAGGCAGCGGAAAACCAGTGGATACGGATTTTGGCGCGTTTTATAAAACACGATCAGTGGGTTAACGATCAACGCGATCGTTGCCATACTGCCAAGGAGCACGCCAAGCAAATGAATGTAGCCAAGCAGCGCATCAAAACCACTTTGTGCCAAGGTGTTGGCGACAAGGCCAAAAATACCGATGGGCGCAAAACGGATCACGAAGCGCACAATCATAGACACGCCTTCAGACACGTCAGAGAAGACGCGTTTGGTCTCGCTTGATGCATGGTGTAAGGCAATGCCCAAACCAATCGCCCACGCGAGAATACCGATATAGTTACCGGACATCAGAGCGTTGACTGGGTTATCGACAATATTAAACAGCAAGGTGTTTAATACTTGGGTAATGCCTTCCGGTGGCGCGACAGCTGCATCGGTTGCGGCAAACTGTAAGGTCGTCGGAAACAAAAAGCTCATGGTAACCGCGGTTAAGGATGCCGCAAGCGTACCGAGCAGGTAGAGAAAAATGATGGGGCGCATGTTGGCGCGCTGACCTTTCTTTTGGTTAGCGATAGAGGCAGCAACCAAAACGAAGACCAAAATGGGTGCAACTGCTTTCAGTGCGCTAACAAAAAGCTTACCAAGTAAACCTGCTGTGCTCGCCAACTCAGGCGATAAATAGGCGAGTACGCCCCCAGCAAGAATACCTATAACGATTTGAAGTACCAACGAGTGACCTCGGCTGATACTGGCGAGTTGTGTTTGACTCATGTGTGTCTCACTTCACTGTGTTTTTTATCAATGGCTGTTAATGAATCGTTAGAAGTGGGGAATTAAACCAGTTTGATTCACCCTATGTAAAGTGAAAATTGATAGTTTGCACTAGTTAGGTGGGATTCTGTCAGTCAGTTGGTATTAAATGAAAGTTTCTTTAGTGTAATTATTCTGTTATTAGGGCGCTAGATATGAGGAAATCGTTTTAATGTGCCGAGTATTTACACGTCTTTATTGCTCTGATTAGCATAAAAAAAGGCGGCTTACGCCGCCAAAGATAGGATAACAACTAGCACAAGGATTTTTAGTAAATCGCATGACCCACGGTATTAAGTAGCTTACTCACACCCTGAGTGAAGTGCAGTGGCGCATTCGCGACCGTGTAACACAGACACCCGTCTTTGGTGGAGGGGGTGTGATGATGTCGACTATCCAACAAAATAAAGTCACCCGGCGAATATTGTCCGCTTTCATCTTCAAAGGTGCCATCGAGTAACAGCGTCAGCTCATAGCCTTTGTGTGTATGGGCTGGAACCGAGCCGCCTTCGTCGATATGTAAGAAACTCGCACGCGTGGCGCCTTCTTCAAGATTCAGCCTTGCGCGTTGCACCTTGCCGAATGACAGCCAATTCGAATCACTAAAACGCTGGAGTGCGCGTGGTAGTGTGTAGGTTTTGTCCCCAATCCGAATCTCGTCAGAGCGAGCGACTTGAATGCGTGATGCCTCGCCTTGTTCCGGGGCGTCAAAAATCGCACTCATCATATCCGCTTCAAGATCATCGTCCCAAGGCAGAGTGCCTGCCGCGAACTCGTGATCGGTCTCAGCCTCTTCAAACGCAGCTAATGCTAGCGCTTCTTCTTTCGCACTCACATGCTCACGGCATTGTTGACATAATTCAACGTGTGCAGAGAGAGCAATCGCCATGGATGTCGGTAATTGGCCGGCTGCAAAGGCATCAAGCAGTTCGGAAGAAGGATGATATTTAATCATTGTTGACCTCCAGATGATTGCGCAGCTTCTCGAGCCCGAGTCGCAAACGCGACTTCACGGTCCCTAGTGGAACATTAAGTTGGTCCGATAGCTCTTGGTGGGTGAGTTGCTTTAAGTACACACCACGCACCACCTGTTGTTGTACTTCAGGTAATTCATCAATGAAGGATAATAGTTCCTGATCCATCATGTGCTGAGCACCTGAGTCGGTTTCATTGTCTTGTTGACCGGATTCCAGTATCGGCCAAATCTCGTCACTAAAATTGTCTTCGCGGTTCGATTGCACCTTACGGAGCATATCAAAACTGAGATTACGCATGATGGTAAACACCCAGGTGGTTGCCGCACCTTTCTCTGAGTTGTAAAGATGAGCCTTTCGCCACACCACCAACATGGTTTCTTGGACTAGCTCCATCGCCTGTCCGTCCGCGCGCAGATGTTTGGTCCCATAAGACCGGATCTTCGGGCCAAAAAAGCGAAACAAACGTTCAAAAGCAACACGATCTCGCTGTTCCGCAACACGTGATAATAGCTCCGACAACTCTTCCTTCGTCACGTCAGTCATTGTGGTACGTGTATTCCGTCTCGAGGTTGAAACTTCAGTATACATGGTTTGAGGCGCAGTCATAGTTGAGTCCTATCTGTCAGTGCCGTCCATCTGACACCCCAATACGCACCACAAATCATTTGGATCACTCGACGTGTTCTTCAAGCAGTTGGTGAATGAATTGCTTGGCCTCATCGGCAGAGTCTTGTGCGATAAACCATTGTTTTTGCGCACTCGTGAGGGGCAGAATCTCTAACCAACGCTGACACGCCCAGGTGACATCCTCGAAATGAGGCTGTTCATACTGCTCGGCGTGATCAGGATGAGCAGCAAATATGTGCTTGAGGTTGGTGGCAATGCGCGCTTGCACCTCATCGTCCGTATTATCGACATAATCATCGTGTGGCCAATCATGCAGGGTACGTATTTCACCCAACCACAATTTGTCGGGCGCTTGTTCGGTTGTCATAATTTCCACCCGTTGTCGGCCCGCAATGGTTATGCCCAGTAATCCATCGGGAAGCGTCTCGAAATCAACGATATCGACCGAAGTACCGTATTTATAAAGTCGCTGACCTTGCATCATTGCAAGGACAAACCCTTCTCCGTTGGCGGTACATTCGCGTACCAACCGTAAATAGCGGGGTTCAAAAATACGTAGTTTTGCTCTGCCACCCGGTAACAAAAAGAGGGGCAAAGGAAACAGCTTGGTCATATCCGCGCCTCCTGATAATCGATTGAACATGCTGACTAATACGCGCCCTTAGCGACAAGCGATCAAGCGTCCAGAGAATCGCATAAACAATGATTGACATCTTCTTCCTATTTGGCAGTATAGATGTCTAAATGGCTTTTCGGAAAGGATTACCGATTGATGAAATCTCTACGTGCTTCTTTTATTCTCATACTCGGACTCACGCTCACGCTGGTTGGCTGTTCAGAATCACAAGATAAGGTGATCAAAGTTGGTGCCACAGTGGGGCCGCATGCACAGGTGGTTGAAGCGGTTGCTGAGCAAGCAAAAGCTGAGGGGATTGCGGTCGAGGTGGTCGAATTTTCCGACTATATTTCCCCCAATGCTGGCTTGGCGGATGGCAGCTTAGATCTAAACAGTTACCAACATCAGCCGTTTTTGGATAACTACAACCAAAACAACGGTAGCCAGTTGGTATCGATGGGACGTTCCATTTTGATGCGGATGGGGATTTACTCTGATCGCGTTGAGCATGTTGATGCGCTGCCGAATGGCGCACAAATTGCGATCCCCAACGATCCTACCAACGCGGGGCGCGCATTGTTATTGCTGCAAGAGGCGGGGTTAATTACCTTAGCCGACAGTGTCGGCTTTAAAGCTACTTTGCAAGATATCATCGCCAATCCTAAACAACTCGAATTTGTTGAGGTTGAGGCGGCACAACTGCCACGCAGCTTACAGGATGTCGATGCGGCGGCGATCACCATGAACTATGTGATGTCATCGGGATTAAGCCCGAGTGAGCAAGGTATTTTCTTGGAGTCGAAAAATGCTCCCTTGGCGGTGATGGTTGTGGCCGCCCGCGAAGAAGATAAAGACAACCCCGACCTACAACGTTTGGTGGCGCTATTTCAGTCCCAACAAACCCGTGACTTTCTTGAAAAGACATTTAAAGGCACGATTGAACCCGCTTTTTAAATGCGCGTCGCGCTCAATAGTTAAGATGCCCGATTCGTGAAACCGTATCGGGCTTTTTGGATCCATCGCATGCCTTTTATTTGTGCCATGTTGCCAGTCTTGCTGACATGCGATCTTTGTCGTTAGCCGCGCTTTCCTCCATCCAACCCAACGCGAGCGAATTTTAAATTTTTGTTACCACTCAGTTGCTTATTGCGTTACTATGCCAATCAAAGTGTGATTTATGCCGCGTACTGGCTTGACACTTGCCTTTCTTCCCTCGACGCAAATGCACAGGAAATTGGATGCAATCGGCTACTCGTCCATTTAATTGGTCGCCCGTATTGCTGGCATGCTTAACCGTCAGCATTGGGCAGTTCAGTATGGGATTGGTGTTCCCGTCTTTGCCGTGGATAGCCCGAGACTTTAACCTCAGTATGGATGATGTCCAACTGCTGATCTCTGCTTACCTACTCGGCTTTGGGCCATCACAGTTTATCTATGGGCCTATCTCAGATGCGCTTGGCCGTCGTCGTGTGTTATTAGCCGGCGTATTACTTTCCTTGATTGGCTTAACCGTGATGGTGAGCTTTAGCGCCAGTTTCACCGGTTTGGTCATTGGCCGCTGCATTCAAGGGATGGGCACCGGTTGCTGTGCTGTACTCTCACGTGCCTTTACCCGTGACTCTTATTCGGGGGATCAGCTTCCGCAAGCCATGTCATATCTAATCATGGTCGCCTCATTTACGCCTATTGTGGCTCCTGTGATTGGTGGGTTCGTTAACCACAATCTAGGCTGGCTGGCGATCTTTATTTTGCTAATGGTGTACACCAGCTTGGTGTGGTGCGTGTTGTTTTTCTTGTTCAAAGAAAGCATGCTCGCTCGTTCGCCGTTGCCTAATGTGAAGGTGATCCTCGGTCGCTATGGCGCACTACTAAGAACGCCATACTTTCTCTATTTCGCCAGTATTAGTTGGCTTAACTTTACCTTGGTGATCACCACGGTGTCGCTGATGCCATTTTTAATGCAAGAGCGCATCGGGATGACCTCGGATCAATATGCGTTGTGGGCGCTTATACCAACATGTGGCTTATTGCTGGGTAGTGCGCTGGTTTCGCGCATTCGGCCGCGTTTGGGTACCAAGCGTATGCTACTAATGGCACCCGTGATGCAGCTCATCTCTGCGGTTTGGTTATGGTTGACGCCGATGGATCCGTTACTGCTGATGATAGGGCAGTTCTTTATGGTGTTTGGTAACGGGATTGCGCTGCCGTGCGCCCAGTCTCAGGTGATGCAACCTTACTCTAACCAAGCCGGCACCGTCGCTGCGCTCTCCGGTGGTGGACAGATGATTATTTCCGCGTTGATGAGTATGGCGTTATTGAGTTTGGGCGTTAGCGAAGCCTGGCACCTTGGTGTGGTGGTGGGCGTGTTTGCGCTGCTTTCTGTTCATAATATCTTTCGCGGGTTTGCGGCCCCGAAAGTTAACGCCGCCAGTACCCCGAGTGAGGCATCATGACAAAGTCACGGTTCGAAAAAGGCCTGTTTCCGCTGACAACACCACGCCTGAGCATGCGGCCAATGATCAAAGCGGACTGGCCGTTGTTCCACCGCTTACACACGGACAATGCCGTGATTGCGCAATGTTTTGATCCTATGCCACTGGGTGACATTGAAGCCCGGTTTGAGCAACGGCTCACACCCTGGTCTCCTGACGCTAAGCACTGGCTGTGTTTGGTCATCGTAGAGACGGCGACACAAACGCCAGTCGGCGTCACCGGCTTTTTGCTTGAGCAGGGTGTCGCGGAAGTCGGCTATTTACTGTTGCCGCCTTATCACGGGCGTGGTTATGGGACTGAGTCTTTGCAGGCTGTCGCTGATTTTGCCATCCATCATGGTGGTGCGCGAACCATTAATGCGACAGTGACCGCGGGTAACCTTGCCTCTGCGCGTGTGCTAGAAAAGGTCGGGTTTCAACTCAGCCGTATTGACCCTGATGCTTTTGCTATTGGCGGTGTTTGTTACGACGACTGGATCTACACCTACACCGCAGTGTGATTTAAGTGTTTCCCCAGACCACTGATTTTGTTTTTGTTCGTTGACCTCAAGTTATCTTGAGGTTTTATCCTTGCTCTCGATGTTTAGCTTTCCAAGCTCAGTTTTTGATAGCACGGATAAAGGGAATGAATGATGACAACAATCGAACACGTAAATATTACGGTGGTAGACATGGATGCAGCGTTAGCGTTTTTGGCGGTGGCTGTCCCCGATTTTAAAATTCGCCAAGATGCCCAGTCGCCAAAAGGATATCGTTGGGTGCATGTGGGCAATGAACACTGCTACTTTGCACTGCAAGAGCCCAACCCAAGTTCAGAGCCCAGCATACAGCCACGCAGTACCTATAAATCTCAAGGCGTGAATCATATTGGCCTGATCATTGATGGAGGGTGTTCATAGTTCTGTGTCACCCGGCGTTTAAAGATCTACGTAGTCGTCGAGCCGTCCTTCGAAGTGGATGCTCAGTTGGGACAATGTCAGGTTCCAATTCTGCACCGGATGCGTCCACTTCTCTGACGCCTTCAACATACCTGCATACAGCAACTTGAGCAATGCGTTCTCGTTAGCAAAGCCACCCTTGGTC